>DATMNJ010000187.1:0-3866 GCA_035569175.1 Thermoanaerobaculia bacterium
GAGGAGGCGAATCGGCAGGTCGAGGTCGCGGATCAACCGGCGGACGACCGCCACCTGCTGGAGATCCTTGCGCCCGAAGACGGCGACGTCCGGCAGCACGCGCAGGAAGAGCTTCATGACGACCGTGGCGACGCCCCGGAAGTGCCCGGGCCGGATCGCGCCTTCGCCGCCCTCCGAGACGCCGGCCACTTCGACGACGGTCGCGAAGTCGGGCGGGTAGAGGCTGGCTTCGTTCGGAAGGTAGAGGACGTCCACGCCCTCGCGCTCGAGCAAACGGGCGTCCTCGTCCTCGCGGCGGGGATAGCGCGAGAGGTCTTCGCCGGGGCCGAACTGCAGCGGGTTGACGAAGATCGAGACGACCGTGAGGCCGCCCTGCGTCTTCGCGAGGCGCACGAGCGAGAGGTGCCCCTCGTGCAGCGCGCCCATCGTCGGGACGAAGGCGACCGTCCGCGCCGCCATGCGCGACTGGGCCACCTGCTCGCGCAGCGTCGGAACGTCCCGGACGGTTCTCAATGTCTTTCCGCAACCCGGCCCGGCTTCACCGGCCCGGGTTCCGATGCGGCGTTCCCCCGCCGCATCAATGCACGCGGCGCAGCGTCGGCTTGGCTCCCGTGAAGGTCTCTTCCTTCGACGGGAACTCGCCGTTCTTCACGTCGCGCGTGAACGCGCGGGCGGCGCCCTCGATGACGGAGGCGAGGTCCGCGTAGCGGCGCACGAACTTCGGGCGCAGGTCGCGCGTCAGGCCGACGACGTCGTGAAAGACGAGGACCTGGCCGTCGCAGGCGGCGCCGGCGCCGATGCCGATCGTCGGAATTGCGATCTCCCGCGTGATCTCGGCGGCGAGCGCGTCGGGCACGCACTCGAGCACGATCGCGAAGCAGCCGGCGTCGGCGAGCGCCTTGGCGTCGTCGCGAATCTGGCGCGCGGACTCGGTCTCGCGGCCTTGCACCTTGAAGCCTCCGAACTTGCGGTAGGACTGCGGCGTCAGTCCGACGTGGCCCATGACCGGGATGTCGGCCGCGAGGATGGCCTCGACCGCCGGGAGGATGCGGCGGCCGCCCTCCACCTTGATGGCCGCGGCGCCGCCCTCGGCGAGAAAGCGGCCGGCGTTCTCGACGGCGCGCGCGGGCTCGGCCTGATAGGAGAGGAAGGGCATGTCGCCCACGACGACCGCGCGTTTGGCCGCGCGCGCGACGGCGCGCGTGTGGCGGATCATCGAGTCCATGGTGGCGGAGAGGGTGTTCGGCTCGCCATAGATCGCCATCTCGACGGAGTCGCCGACGAGCAGCACGTCCACGCCGGCCGCGTCGAGGAGGGCGGCGGTGGGCGCGTCGTACGCCGTCATCATCGCGATGCGTTCCTGTCCCTTGGCGGCGACGAGCAGGGGGATCGAGAGGGGATCGTCCGCAGGAAGGCTGGCCATCGTTCGCTCCTTTCCTTTCGGTCGACGTCTCGAACAGCCGAGATCGCCGCCGCAAAGGGCGAGGGGAGAATTATATCTCTACCGCGGGGCGCTGCCGGCGGGGACGTAGTACTGGACGCCCTTCTTGACGCGCTGGATCTGGGCGACGAGGTCGTCGAAGTCGGCCGGGCGGTTGACGAAGTCGATCTCGTTGGTGTCCACGACGAGAAGCGGCGTCTCCTCGTAGTGGTAGAAGTAATAGTTGTACGCCTCGATCAGCTGGGCCAGGTACTCCGGCGTCACGGCCTTCTCGAGCGTGCTCTTCTTCTTCTTGACGCGCTTCAGGCACGTCTCGATCGAGCCCTGCAGGTAGATGACCAAGTCCGGCTTGCGCACGGACTCGGACAGCAGCGTGTAGAGCTTGTCGTAGATCAGGAGCTCCGAGTCGTCCAGGTTCAGGCACGCGAAGATCTTGTCTTTCGGGAAGTGGTAATCCGCGACGACGAGCGTCGAGAACATGTCGATCTGTGCGATCTCCTGCTGCTGCTGGTAGCGCGCCAGGAGAAAGAAGAGTTGCGTCTGGAAGGCAGCGCCCTTCTTCTTCTTGTAGAAGTCGGGCAGGAACGGGTTGTCCACGTCCTCGAGGATCTTCGTCCCGTGGAACTTGCGCGAGAGCATCTCGACGAGGGAGGTCTTCCCGACGCCGATCGGTCCGTCGATCGCGAGGTGCCGGAGCTTGACGTCGCCTTCGGTCGGGATCGGCATGGCAGGGAGGATTCTATTCCGTTCGTGCCCGCGCGTTGCCGCCCGACTCGAACCGCGCGACGACACGGTCCCGGTCGAGCAGCTCGAGCGCCGCGCCCTCGATCCGGTAGGCCGTCGTCTCCCTCAGCGCCTCGAGAAAGGCCGTCTCTTGCCGCATCGCCGCGTCCGAACAGGCCATCAGCGTCATGCCGTTCGGGTCGAGCGTGAGGCCGGAGCCCGGGCCGGGAGCGTACGTGCCCATGAAGTGGTTGCAGCCGGTCGAGCCGGAGATCTGCTTTCTCGCGTGGTCGAAGACGAGGCTCGCCGCGGCCGCCTCGGGCGCGGCCACGGCCGGCTGTTCGCCGAGCGCCACGAGCGTCCATGCGGTGTCGGCGAGCGGGGCGGCCGTCTTCTCCGTGCCGACGGGCCCGCCGGCCGGGGTCACGGCCTGGGGCCGGACCCTCCGGCCCGCGCCGGCCTGCTGGAGCTCGATCTCGAGCTTCGTCGGAGCGCCCTTCGTCAGGACCGGGTACGGCGTGCGGGACGCCCAGATCGTCTGGTCGCCGGCGGTGACCGAGGCGCGGACGAGATAGCGCTTCTCGGGCCGAATGTCGGCGGCCTTGTACGGCAGCTCGAATGGGATCGGCACCTGCCTGCCTTCGGCGGGGAAGGCGATCTGGGCCACGAGTTTCGCCGCCTTCTCCGGAGCCGCCGCGACCTCGAGGCGCACGCGGACGATGGCGTCGGGCGGCAAGGCGATCCGCTCGCGGTAGACGACGGTGCCCGTGATCTTTGCGTCCGCGGCGTCCTCGGCCGCGGCCGACGCGGCGGCGGCGAGGCAGACCAGGAACGCCGCGGCGATCCGGAGCGCGAGGCGAGGGGCTCGGCGGGTCATGAGATCGGATGCTCCTATCGGTTCAGAACGTCCGCGATCCCGAAGAGCGCGAGCGTGACGGAGACGAAGCCGTTGGCGGTGAAAAACGCCGCGTTGACGCGCGAAAGATCGCCGGGCTTGACGATCGCGTGCTGGTAGACGAGGGCCGCGAGCGTGGCGGCGATGCCGGCGAGCAGGATCCAGCCGCCGCCCGAGAGGCGCCACACCGCAACGAGCAGGACCGCCATCGCGAGGTGAAAGACGCCCGACACCGCCAGCGCCCACTTCGCGCCCAGCCGGGCGGGGATCGACTTCAAGCCCGCCGCGCGGTCGAACTGCTCGTCCTGCAGCGCGTAGATGACGTCGAACCCGGCCGTCCAGAACAGGACGGCGAGGCCGAGAAGGATGGGAAGCGTCGTGACCGAGCCGCGCACGGCGATCCAGGCGCCGACGGGCGCCAGAGCGAGGCACAAGCCGAGGACGACGTGCGAGAGAACGGTGAATCGCTTCGTGTACGAGTAGAGGAGCAGCAGCGCCAGGGCGATCGGCGAGAGTGCGAATGCCAGGCGGTTCAGGCTCGCGGCGGCCGCGACGAAGAGGACGACGGAGGCGACGAGAAACGTCCGCGCGAATCCGACCGACAGCGCGCCGGAGGGCAGCGCGCGGGCGGCGGTCCGCGGGTTTGCCGCGTCCAGGCGCCGGTCGGCGAGGCGGTTGTGCGCCATCGCGGCGCTGCGGGCGCCGACCATCGCGAGGAGGATCTTGCCGAGCGTCGCCGCCTCCGGCCACCCGCCGGCCGCGAGGAACGCGGCATAGAGGGCGAAAGGCAGCGCGAACAGCGTGTGG
>DATMNJ010000188.1:0-6380 GCA_035569175.1 Thermoanaerobaculia bacterium
GGCATCGAACGCGCAGAAAAAGGGATTGACGTCGCTCTTCATGGCGATGCCCTTCTTCGTTCCCTTGACGCGGATCACGGCGGCGTCGCCGCCCGGGCGCTGCACCGTGTTCGACTGCACCATGTGGTCGTACTGGGTCCAGATCCAGGACTTCTCGGCGACGTTGGGCGACGCCAGGAGGCGCTTCAAGCAGTCGCCGTAGTCGCCCGGCTCGCGCTCTTCCTGCCAGGCGAACGGGCCTGCCGCAGGGACGAGCGCCGCGCGTGGCCGGTCGTACATCGGCGCGCGGTCGGCCAGGGGCGCGGCCGGCAGGTCCGCGACGATCCTGCCCTCGAAGAAGAGGACGACGCGCCCCGAGTCGGTGACGCGCCCGATCTCGACCGCGTCGAGCTCCCACTTGTGGAAGATCGCGAGGACCTCGGCGAGCCGATCGCGGTGGGCGACGAGGAGCATCCGTTCCTGGGACTCGGAGAGCATGATCTCGTACGGCGTCATCCCGGTCTCGCGCACCGGCACCTTCGAAAGGTCGAGCTCGACGCCGCTTCCGGCCCGCCCCGCCATCTCGAAGGACGACGACGTCAGGCCCGCCGCGCCCATGTCCTGGATGCCCGTGATGGCATCGGTCCGGAAGAGCTCCATGCAGGCTTCCATGAGGAGCTTCTCGGTGAACGGGTCGCCCACCTGCACGGTCGGGCGCTTCTGGTTCGCCTCGTCGGCGGCAAACTCCTCGGAGGCCATCGTCGCGCCATGGATGCCGTCGCGGCCGGTCTTCGAGCCGACGTAGACGACCGGGTTGCCGGCGCCCTCGGCGCGGCCGAGGAAGATCCGGTCGCTCGGCACGAGCCCGAGGTTGAAGACGTTGACGAGGATGTTGCCGTCGTAGCCCTCGTGGAAAGTGGTTTCGCCGCCGAGCGTCGGGATGCCGATGCAGTTGCCGTATCCCGCGATTCCGCGGACGACGCCGTCGACCAGGTGCTTCATCCGCGGCGCGTCGAGCCGGCCGAAACGCAGCGAGTTCAGGGACGCCATCGGCCGCGCGCCCATCGTGAAGACGTCGCGCAGGATCCCGCCCACGCCCGTTGCCGCGCCCTGGTAGGGCTCGATGAAAGACGGGTGGTTGTGCGACTCCATCTTGAAGGCGACCGCGAGCCCGTCGCCGATGTCCACGACGCCGGCGTTCTCGCCGGGGCCCTGGATCACGCGCGGGCCGGTCGTCGGGAACTTCTTCAGATGGACGCGCGAGGACTTGTACGAGCAGTGCTCGCTCCACATCGCCGAAAAGATCCCGAGCTCGACCAGGTTCGGCTCGCGCCCGAGGATCTCGAGGATGCGGGCATACTCGTCGTCGGAGAGGTTGTGCTCCTTGATGACCTCTTCGGTGATCATCGCGCCGCCGCGAGGGCCGCCACCGCGGACTCGAACATCCTGATGCCGGCGGCGTTGCCGAGGAGCGTCTCCGAGCAGCGGTCCGGGTGCGGCATGAGGCCGACGACGTTGCCCTCCCGATTGCAGATGCCCGCGATGCCGTCGGCGGAGCCGTTGGGGTTGGCGGCATCCACGACGCGGCCCTCCGGATTGCAGTAGCGGAAGACGATCCTCCCTTCGCGCGCGAGCTCGGCGAGCGTTTCGGGCGGAGCCGTGTAGTTGCCTTCCATGTGGCCGATGGGCATGGTGACGACGCTGCCCTTCGGGTACAACATCGTGAACGGCGTCGCGTCGTTCTCGACGCGCATGTGGACGTCGCGGCACACGTAGCGCAGGCCGCGGTTGATTTGCATCGCGCCGGGCAGGAGGCCCGCCTCGAGCAGAACCTGGAAGCCGTTGCAGATCCCGAGGACGGGACCGCCCTTCTTCGCGAACGCCGCGACGCTCTCCATGACCGGAGAGAAGCGCGCGAGCGCCCCGGCGCGGAGGTAGTCTCCGTACGCGAAGCCGCCCGGCAGGATCACGGCGTCGGAGCCCTTGAGGTCGCGATCGTGGTGCCAGATGAGCTCGGCCTCGCAGCCGAGGAGGTCCTTCGCGACGTGATAGCAGTCTTCGTCGCAGTTGGAGCCCGGGAACACGACGATGCCGAACTTCATGGCACGACCCGCACGTCGAATCCCTCGATCACCGTGTTCGCGAGCAGCTCCTCGGCCATCCTCCGCGCGTCGGCCTCGACCGCCTTCGCGTCGCTCCCGGACACGTCGATGAAGAAGACCTTCCCGGCGCGCACCTCGCGCACCGTGCCGTGACCCAGCCGCCCGAGCGCGGCGGCGATCGCCTTGCCCTGCGGATCGAGGACGCCCTCCTTGGGATAGACCCGGACCTCTACCTTCATGCGTCGAAAGCCTCCAGCCCCGTGATCTGCTCCGCGATGTCGAACGGCACGTCGCGGCCCGAGCGCTCGAGCGCGCGCCCGAGGACCGCGCGCACGATCTCGGGGGTGTTGTTGGTGCGCGAGAGGTGCGTGGCGACGACCCGCCTCAACCTCGGCCCGGCCGCTCGGAGGATCGCGCCCGCCGACTGCGCGTTGGAAAGGTGCCCGAAGCCACCCGAAATCCGCTTCTTCAGGGGCCAAGTATATGGCCCGTCGCGCAGCATGTCCTCGTCATGGTTCATCTCGACCATCAGGGTCGTCGCGCTGCGCAGAAAGTCCACGAACCCGTCCTCGGCGCGGCCGAGGTCCGAGGCGATGACCAGGCGGGCGTCGTCGGACTCGAACGCGAAGGCGACCGACTCGGCCGCGTCGTGCGGCGTGGCGAACGCCCGAAAACCGAGCCCGCCGATGCGCCCGTCTCGGGCCGCCAGGACGCGCACGAAGGGCGTGAAAAGGTCGCCTTCCAGGCCGATCGCGGACGCGGTGCCGGCCGTGGCAAACACCGGGCAGTCCCAGCGGCGCACCCAGACCGCCGCGCCGCTCGAGTGGTCGTGGTGCTCGTGCGTCACGAAGAGCGCCGCGATCGTGTCGGCCGCGATACCCCGCTTTTCCATCCGGCGTTCGATCTCGCGGGCGGAGAGGCCGGCGTCCACGAGCACCCGCGTCCCGCCCGCCTCGACGACACACGCGTTGCCGCCGGAGCCGGATGCGAGGACCGTGACGCGCACGGCGCTAGATTAACAAAAATCGGGGCGGGTCGAAGCCGCGGCGGTCTACCGCTTCCCGGTCGAGCCGAAACCGCCGGCGTCCCGCGAGGTCGCGGGCAACGCGTCGACCTTCTGCAGGCGCGCCTGCGCGACGGGCGCGATCACGAGTTGCGCGATCCGGTCGCCTCGCGCGATCGTGACGGTCTCGGCGCCGAGGTTGGCGAGGATGACGCCGATCTCGCCGCGGTAGTCGCTGTCGATCGTTCCCGGACCGTTCAGGAGCGACAGCCCCTGGCGCAGGGCGAGACCGCTGCGCATCCGCACCTGGCCCTCGTGGCCGGGAGGGATGGCGACCGCGATGCCGGTCGGCACGAGCGCGCGGGCGCCCGGCGCAAGCGTCAGGGGCTGTTCGACGGCGGCGCGCAGATCGCAGCCGGCCGAGCCTGGCGTCGCGTAGGAGGGCAGGTCCAGCCCCTCGCCGTGCGGAAGGACGGTGACGGAAACGACGAGCTCGGCCATAGGGGGCGTATCGAATCACACTCGGAAGGCAACTGCCGCCGCCGGGACGCTCAGGGCGGATGCCTTCAGCCGCTGCCCGGAAGATAGGGACGCAGGGACTCGGCGACGAGCAGGCGGGTGGCGCCCCGCGGGCTTTCCGCCTCGATGCGCACGACCGCGTCGGGAGAGACCGCGGACACCGGGAACGTGAAGCCCCATTCGCGCCGCCCGCCGATCACGCCCTCTCCGGGTGAAACCGCCACCAATCGTCGGCCGAGATGGAGCCTGACATCCGGCGGACGCTCGTCCCGGTCGCCGGCGGCCCAGCCGTGGGTCATGACTACTCCCCCGTCGACGTTCGCGGCCATGAGCGCCCCGAGGGGATCGCGAGAAAGCCGCAGGTCGGCGCCGGGCGGGTGCGGCGGCTTCGCCAGCGCGTACAAGTCCTGGTGGCCGCACAGGCCGCGGGGGAACGCGAAGAGCCGTCCGGCGGAGCCGGCCGCCGTCGCGCGCACGAAGTCCGCCGTGACCCACGACGTGCCGTACTCGTTTTGGTCAAGACGCGCCGTCTCGCTCTCCGGCCGAAAGGCGAGCCCCGCGGCCGGCATCGTCTCCCCCTCGGGCAAAAGCTCCGGGCCGTGCGTGCTGAAGATGAGGACGCCGCCGTCGCCGACCAGGGCATAGAGGCACGCGAGCCAAGCGCCGAACCGCGCCGCGGGCAAATGGCTGAAGAACGACACCGCCAGGACGACGTCGAAGGGGCCCGGGCAGGAGAGGGCGCCGGGGTCCGTTCCGCAGACGCAGCCGCGCACGCCGAAGGCCTGCTCCTGGAATCGGACCGCCCCGGGATCGATCTCCGCCGCCGTGATCCTCGCGGGATCGAGCGCCCGCGCAAGAAAACGGGTCGCCCGGCCGTAGCCGCTCGCGAAGTCGAGAAACGACCGCACCCCGCCGTAATTCCCGAATCGCCACGCGACGACCTCGGAGACCGTCCGGAAAATCGAGTGCGCGGCGGCGAAGTACCGGATCGCGGCCGTCTCCGGGGACCGGTGCGGGCCAGCCAGATCGAACCGGTACATTTCGTCGGAGGGATGGATCTGCGTCACGAGAGCCCGGCCCTCGCCCGCCAGAGAAGGCAGGCACGCGGCGACGTCCTCGGACGCGCAGGGGTCGAAGGGAGCGTCGCTCGCCATGGCGGCGGGAATGCTACAGCGCGCTGGCGAGGTCCGCCGGCGTCAGCGCGAGCTTGCCGACGTTGCCGACGACCGAGACCGAGAGGGACCCGCCATCGAGCGCGCGTCCGGCCTCTTCGCCGACCTCGTCCGCCGTGACGGCCTCGACCTTCGCGAGCAGCTCCTCGGGACTCGCGATGCGGCCGAGGTAGAACTCCTGGCGGGCCGCCGACGACATCCGCGACACGGTGGACTCGAGCGCGAGGACCATGTTGGAGGTCAGGTTCTCCTTGGCCCACGCGAGCTCGCGGGGACGCACGCCGGACCGCTTCAACCGGGAGAGCTCCCGCAGCGTCACCTCGATCACGCGGGGCAGGTTCTTCGGCGCGCAGGCGGCCGAGATCGCCTCGTAGCCCGCCAGGCGGTAGGAGCTCAAGGAGGACCCGATCGTGTAGACGAGGCCCCGGCGCTCGCGGACCTCCTGGAAGAGCCGCGACGACATGCCCCCGCCGAGCACGACGTCGAGGAGGCTGGCCGCGTAGCGCCGTCCGCTCGTCTGCGAGCTCGCCGGCATGCCGATGCAGAGGTGGGCCTGTTCGAGGCCCGGGCGCGGCCGAACGAGAACGTGGGCGTGGGGGCGCGGCGCACGCTCGGCGCCTGCGGCCTTGCGGTGCCGGCGGCCCGGGCGGCGGCGAAAGAGCTTCTCGATCGCGGCGACCGCCGCGGCGGGGTCGACGTGGCCGGCGACGGCCACGATCAGGTTCCGCGGCGTATACCGCGCCCGGTAGTACCGGGAGAGGTCTTCCCGGCGGATCGCCCGGACCGTCGCCGGGGTGCCGAGAATGGGCGCGCCGAGCGGGTGGTCCTTCCAGAAGGCGCGGACGAAGTTCTCGTGGGCGAGGTCCTCGGGGTTGTCGTTGGCTTCGCCGATCTCCTCGAGGATCACGCCGCGCTCGATCTCCACGTCCGCCGCGGTGAAGGCGGGCGCCAGGACGACGTCGGCGAGCAGATCGAGGGCCTCGCCAAAGCGAGCGTCGAGCGTGCGGCAGTAGAAGCCCGTGTACTCCTTCGTCGTGAAGGCATCCACGTCGCCGCCGAGCCGGTCGATGGCCCGGGCGATCTCGACGTTGGACCGGCGGCGCGTCCGCTTGAAGAGCAGGTGCTCGAGAAAATGCGAGAGGCCCCGGCGCCCGGCCGGCTCCGCCTCGGAGCCCGCGCGCACGAAGAAGCCGAGGGAGAACGACCGCACGTCCGTCATCCGGTCCACCAGGACCGTCACGCCGCTGTCGAGGACCTCGCGCACCACGGCCGCGCTCATGGCGACGCGCTCGGCGAGGGCGTGCGATTCGGATACAGAGAGTTGGGGTCGACGCCCTGCCCCGTGTCGTTGTCGGCGTCGCCGGCCAAAAAGCGCCACTCGTCGGTATAGGCGCGGCCCCGCCACATCCTGAGGGCCTGGCGGCGGACCTTCGTGCGTACTCCGACGATGGGGCCGACCTTCTTTCCGTTCGAGCCGAAGATCGACGAGGGCGTGGGCGTCCGCGACGCGCCGCTGCCGCCGGAAAACGGGGGCGGCGTGGGCGTGGCGTCGCCGCCGAAGCCGGGTTGGGAGCCGAAACCGGGCGTGGGCGTCCGCGCGCCCGG
>DATMNJ010000189.1:0-6235 GCA_035569175.1 Thermoanaerobaculia bacterium
CGATGAAGAAGGTCAGCGGCGGGGCGAACCGGTCCTCGCGGGGGGCCAGCGCCACGATGACCAGGACCAGGAGCGACAGGCCGGCGTAGCCGAGGAGCATCCCGCGAAAATCCGCGAGCCGATGGCGCAGCAGGATCCCGAGACACGTCAGGACGGCCAGCGCGATGAGGTTGATGGTTTCGGTCGGGCGGATTCGCACGCGCATTTATAACACCGACGGTCGGCGTCGCCCGCCGCGGGAGCACGGCCGCTGCCTTCTCCGGGGCCGCTGCTACACTTGCGTCCCGTGAGCGAGCCGCGAACGCACTACCAGATCTCGTTGACCGCGCGGCAGGCGGTCGGGCTCTTCGCGGGACTCCTTCTCGCCCTCGGCCTCGCCTTTTTCTTCGGACTGATGACCGGGTACTCGGGTCGCGACGCCCGCGCGGCCGAGAAGTCCGCCGCCTCGCGCGTGGCCGCCGAAAGCACGCCGGCCCCGGGATCGGAGGCCCCTCCGCCGGTCGAGACGGGCGTGGCGGTCGCCGAGCCGAAGGCCGACACCGCCGCCGCGACGACGCCGTCTCCGGAGCCGACCACGCCGGCGACCATCCATCCCTTCGAAGATTCCACCGAGGACGAAGCCGCCGCGGCACAGGCCTCCGGCAGCCGGACCTCCGTGTCCGGCGCCCCCGCTGCGCCCGTCGGGACTCCCGCACCGGGCGTCCGAGCGCCTTCTCCGTCCGCGCGAGTCGCCGCGGCGCCCGCGGCCGGCAAGGTCTGGGTCCAGGCCGCCTCGCTGTCGTCCCACGACGAGGCCAATGCCCTTGGCGTGCGCCTTTCGAAACATGGGTTCCACTCGATCGTGCTGGCCGCGTCCGGGCCCCGGGGCAAGGTCTACCGCGTTCGCGTGGGGCCCTACCGCAGCGAGGACGAGGCGACGCGGGCCATGGCGAAGCTCACGAAGCAGGAAAAGATCCGCCAGCCCTGGATCGTCCCGGACGGCAAGTGAGCACGCTCCCGATCGCGCGCGCCCCCGAGTGGATCCGGGAGCGCAAGTTGAAGCTCTCCGACCTCCACGGCGTCAAGAGCGTCATGCGCTCCAACGGGCTCCACACCGTGTGCGAGGAGGCCCGCTGTCCCAACCGCGGCGAGTGCTTCGCGCGGGGCACGGCCACGTTCCTGCTGCTCGGGGACGTCTGCACGCGGGCCTGCGGCTTCTGCGACATCAAGACGGGCCGGCCCCTGGCGGTGGATCCGCTGGAGCCATGGCGCGTGAAAGCCGCGGCCGAGCAGATGAAGCTCTCCTTCGTCGTCCTGACGTCGGTCGATCGCGACGACCTTCCCGATGGCGGCGCGGCGCACTTCGTCGAGACGATCCGAGCCCTCCGGACGCTCGATCTCGCGCCGGGGATCGAGGTGCTCACGCCTGACTTTTTGGGCCGCTTCGACTCGCTGCGGGTCGTCGTCGACGCAAAGCCCGACGTGTTCAACCATAACGTCGAGACCGTGCCCAGGCTCTACCGCCGGGTTCGGCGCGGGGCGCGCCTGGACCGGTCGCTGGGGCTGCTCTCGGCAGCGAAGACCCTCGACCCGTCGGTCACGACGAAGTCCGGCCTCATGCTCGGCCTCGGCGAGCGCGAGGAGGAAGTGCGCGAGCTGCTCGAGGCGCTGCGCGGGGCGAGCGTGGACATCGTCACGATCGGCCAGTACCTCCGGCCCTCGAGCGAGAACCTGCCGGTCGTCGAGTACGTGCGGCCCGAGGTCTTCGACCGCCACCGGGAGTTCGGAGAGAGCCTCGGCTTTCGAAACGTCTTCGCCGGGCCGTTCGTCCGCTCGTCGTACCGGGCAGAGGAGGCCCTGCTCGCCGCTTCGGGACGCGCGTGACGCGGCGCCTGCGGACGCCGCTCGCCGGCGTTCTCTCGGGCCTGCTCCTCGCCCTCGCGTTTCCGCCCTTCGAGTGGGTCGTCCTCCTCCCGCTCGCGCTGGTCCCCTGGCTGATCGCGCTCGATAGGGAAGAGAGCCCCGGCCGGGCCCTCTGGTCGGGTGTGCTCTTCGGTCTCGCCTACTGGTGCGTTTCGATCTCCTGGATCTTCTACGTCGTGACGCACTATGGAGGGCAGAACGGCGTGATGGGAGGCATCTGCCTCGCCATCCTCGCGCTCATCCTTGCGGAGTGGCCGGCGATCGTGGCCTGGGGCATGGTGGCGGCGGCGCCCGCCGGCTCGGGCTGGAGGATGGCGGCCTTTCCCTTGATCTGGGTGGCCACCGAGCACGTGCGGACCGTCGCATACAAGGGCTTCCCCTGGAACCTGACGGGCCACGCCCTCTATCGCCACCCGGTCTGGCTGCAGACTGCCGCCGTTTGGGGCGTCTTCGGCGTCGGCGCTCTTGTGATCGGATTGTCGGCTCTCCTGGCCTGGGCCCTCGCCCGACGGAGGATCCGGGCGTTCGCGGCGGCGGCGCTGCTCGTCCTCGTGGTCGGGGGATGGGGGGCCCTTCGCCTCGGAGCCCGCCGCGAGGATCGGCCCGAGCTCCCGGTGGCCTTGCTGCAGCCGAACCTGACCGAGGAATCCCGGGCGACGCCGCAGGGGGCGGCGGAAAGCTATCGCGCCGTCCTGTCGCAGGCGAGCGAGGCCGCCGACGGACTGCCGGCCCTGATCGTGATCCCGGAGTCGGCGCTGCCCGCGTACTGGCAGAACAGCGATTGGTTGCGCCAGGATCTGGCGACGGTCGCGCATGCGGGGCCGAGCCTCCTTTTCAACGATGTCGAGGAGGACCCCGACGGCCGCTACTACAACTCCGCGCGCCTGCTCGGGCCGCAGGGCCTGTCGGGCCCTTCCTACCGAAAAGTCCATCTCGTGCCCTTCGGCGAGTACGTTCCGCTCCCGCGGATCTTCTTCTTCGTCCGACAGATCTCGACGGAGATCGGAGCGTTCACGCCGGCACCCCGGCCGGCACTCCTGCGGTCTGGGGCCCTCGTGATCGGTACGGCCATCTGCTACGAAGCCATCTATCCCTCGCTCGCCCGCGAGGAGACGGCGGACGGCGCGAACCTGCTCGCCACCGTCTCCAACGATTCCTGGTACGGCCGCGGCGGCGCGCAGCAGCAGCACTTCGCGGGCGCCGTGCTCCGGTCGGTCGAGAACGAGCGATACCTCGTCCGCGCCGCCATCACCGGAATCTCGGGGATCGTGGACGAGCGGGGCCGGATCCTCGCCCAGACGCGTCCCGACGTGAGGGGGCTGGTGCGCGGAACGGTGCGCCTCGAGCAGGCGAGCACGGCCTGGACCCGCTGGGGCTACCGGCTTCCGCTCGTCGCGGACGCCCTCGCCGCGGGCGTGTTACTCTTCGCCCTCGCCCGCCGGGCCGGGCCAGGGCGGTCGCCCAAACACGGTTCCCGGCTCACGGCGCCACGATGACCGAACGCGACGATCTCCTCGCCGCCCTCATAGCCGCCTCGGAGCGCCTCGGCGCGCTCCGGGGCTACCTTTGATCTCGACGCTGCGCGGAGCGCGCTCGAAGGTCTGAGGGGAAAAGCCTCGGCGCCCGATTTCTGGTCGCGGCCCGAGGAGGCGCAGGAGGTCCAGAGGCAGACGCGCGCCTTCGAGAAGAAGTTCGAGACGGCCAAGCGCCTCGACGCCTGGAAGGGCGAGCTCGACACGTTCGCCGAGCTGCTGCGCGAAGGCGAGCCTGCCGACACGGATGCTCGCGAGGCGCTCGGGGCGGCGAACGCGTTTGGCGACGACCTCGAGCTCGCCGTCAAGATGAGCGCGCCGGAAGATGCCAACAACGCCTGGTTCTCGATCCATGCCGGCGCTGGCGGGACCGAGTCGCAGGACTGGGCCGAGATGCTCCTGCGCATGTACATGCGGTTTGCCGAACAGCGCGGCTGGAAGGCCGAGCTCATCGACCGGCAGGATGGTGAGGAGGCGGGCCTGAAGAGCGCCACGCTCCACGTCGTGGGCGACCACGCCTACGGATACCTCAAGGGGGAGATGGGCGTGCACCGCCTCGTGCGGATCTCGCCCTTCGACTCCGCCAAGCGCCGCCACACCTCCTTCGCGTCGGTCTACGTGGCGCCCGAGATCGACGAGACCATCGAGATCGACATCGCCGACAAGGATCTTCGCATCGACACCTATCGGTCGAGCGGAGCCGGCGGCCAGCACGTCAACGTCACGGACTCGGCCGTGCGCATCACGCACATTCCGACCAACATCGTCGTGACCTGTCAGAACGAGCGCAGCCAGGGCCGCAACCGCGAGATGGCGATGCGGGTGCTGCGCGCCCGCCTCTACCAGAAGGCGCTCGACGAGCGGCGGGCGGAAGAAGAACGGCGGGTGGGGGAGAAGAAGGCGATCGAGTGGGGCAGCCAGATCCGCTCCTACGTGCTCCACCCCTACCGCATGGTCAAGGATCACCGAACCGGCCAGGAGAGCGGGGACACGGACCGCGTCCTCGACGGCGGACTGACGCCCTTCGTCGACGCGTTCCTGCGATGGGCGGCCGATGGGAGCCCGGCGCGTGCCTCCTGAGCCCGACGCCGAGGTCCGGCGGCTCTCCTGGATGGACGAGATCGCCGCGCGCCTGGCCGCTCGCGAGCGGGAGTCCCCCGAGCCTCTGGAAGGCCAGCGCCGCGCCTCCGTGCTCGTGCCACTCTTCGTCGCGAACGGGGCCCTGCGGGTCTTGTTCACCCGCCGCACCGAGACCGTCGAGCACCACCGGGGCCAGATTTCCTTCCCCGGCGGCGTCGAGGAGGAGTCCGACGAAACGGCCTTCGCGACGGCGGTGCGCGAGACCGAGGAGGAGCTCGGCATCCCCGCCGGGGCCGTGCAGCTGATCGGATCGCTCTCGGCGCTGACGACCATCACGGACTTCTACGTCGAGCCGTTCGTCGGAGCGATCCCCTATCCGCACGTCCTCAAGCCGGCCGAGGCCGAGATCGCCGAGGTGATCGAGGCTCCGCTCGCGGCGCTCCTCGACCCGAAGGCGCTCGAGACGAAGGTGCTGCCCGGCCGGGAGGAGCCGACCCTCTTCTACCATTACGGCGAGCACGTCATCTGGGGCGCCACCGCCCGGATGTTGAAGGAGCTGCTGGACACCATCGCGTCCTGACGGTCGTTGCCGACGACCGTCAGGGAACGCCTGAGCCGGGCGCGGAAGCTAGGAGGAGGCTTTTTCGAGGGACGCGAGCTCGTTCGCTCGGGCGAGGTTGGCCTTCGCGGCTTCCAGGCTGGCGTCGATCGCCAGCGCCTTTTGGAACGCCTCGACGGCGGCGGGGTAGGCGCCGCGATCCACGCGAACCACGCCGAGGTTGTTCCAGAGGACCGGTGACTTCGTGTTGCTCTCGATCGACCTGACGAGCGCCGTTTCCGCCTCGGCGAGCTTGCCCTCGGCGCGCAGCGTGGCTCCCAGCCCGGCGGCCGCCTCCTCGTCGAGCGGATCGAGCGCGAGAGCGGTCGTGTAGGCTGCCGCGGCCTCGTCCAGCTTCTTCTGGGCGGCGCGGGTCTGCCCGAGCGCGATCCAGACCGCGGTGTCGCCGGGAGCGAGGCGGGCCGTCTCGGAGAGCTCGCGCTCGGCTTCTTTCCACATGGATTTCTTGCGGAAGGCGAGCCCCAGGTTCTCGTGGTACAGCGCGGAGGCGGCGTCGAGCCGGACGGCCTCCATCAGCTCCTCGATCGCGCGGTCGGTCTCATCGGAGCGGTAGAGGAAGACGCCGAAATCGTTGCGCGCGTTGGCCGAGGCGGGATCGATCTCGATGGCGCGGCCGAAGGCGATCCGTGCGGCGCTCTTGTCGCCGAGCTCGCTCATGGACCGGCCGAGACCGCGCGCTGCGGCGACACTCTTCGGATTGAGCTCGAGCGCTCGGCGGTAGTGGCTCGCGGCCGTGTTCCATTTCTTCTGGCGCTCCGCGACCACGCCCAGCCCGAGCTCGGCGTTCGCGCTCGCCGATTCGAGGACGATCGCGGCCGTGAACTCGCGCTCGGCATCGGCGTTCTGACCGAGGGCGAGCGCCGAGTCACCCAGGATGCGGTGGGCGTCGGCGTTCCTGGGGTCGGCCTCGGAGGCCTGACGCGCGAACGACGCGGCGGCGCGGAAATCGCCCGTCCCGAGCGCCCGCTCGGCGGATTCGAGCAGCGGGCCCGCGGCCGCGGCCGGCGCGGGCGATCCGGGCGGGACGAGGCCCGTGCCGCCTTCGGCCGTCTGCGCGCCGATCGGAACGGAGCTGACGGTGGCCTTCTCGGCCTCGGCCGCT
>DATMNJ010000190.1:0-13409 GCA_035569175.1 Thermoanaerobaculia bacterium
AACGCGATCTGCCCCGGCTGGGTCGAGACCGAGATGGGCCGGGAAGGCTTCCGCCGGTTCGGCGGGGAGGAGAAGGGCCGCGCCGCGGCCGCCGGGATGGCGCCGCTCGGGCGCGTTCTCGATCCGGACGAGGTCGCGGGCCTCGCCGCCTACCTCGCCTCCGACGATGCCCGCTCGGTGACGGGGCAGGCGATCGTCGTGGACGGCGGGCAGGTGATGCCCTAGGGCATCGGTCCGGATTTCGCGTTAGACTCTGGCACTCGAAACACGACACCCGACACTCGAAGTTGGAGGTTGACATGACCCGTGACGAGTTCCTGACCGCCCTCGATGCCCTCATTGCCGAGAAGCACCTCCTCAAGCATCCCTTCTACAAGCTCTGGTCGCAGGGCAAGCTCACGCTCGAGGCCCTGCGCGAGTACGCCATCTCCTACTACCCGCACGTGGCGGCGTTCCCGACGTACGTCTCGGGCGTGCACTCGGGCTGCGAGGATGCGGCGCTGCGGCAGGAGCTCCTCGAGAACCTGATCGAAGAGGAGCGCGGCGCCGAGAACCACCCGGCCCTGTGGCGCCGGTTCGCGACCGCGCTCGGCGCATCGGCGGCCGATTTGTCCGCGGCCCCCCGCACCCCGGAAGTGGCCGAAACGATTGCCGAGTTCCGGCGCTCGACCCGCGAGGGCTCGGTGGCCGAGGGACTGGCGGCCCTGTACGCGTACGAATCCCAGATCCCCGAGGTGTCGAAGACCAAGCGCGAAGGCCTGGGCGCGTTCTACGGGATCGCCGATGCGGACGCGACGCGCTTCTTCTCGGTGCACGAGGAGGCCGACGTGTGGCATCGGCAGGTCGAGCGCGAGGCCCTCGGGCGGGTCGCCGACTCGCCGGAGGAGCGCGAACAGGCGCTGGCCGCGGCGGGGCGCTGCTGCGATGCGCTCAACCGGGCGCTCGACGGCGTGATGCGGGAGAACGCGCTCGTCTGTTGAGCCGGATCCGGGCCGTCTTCTTCGACGCCGGCGCGACGCTCCTCTATCCGGAGCCTCCGGTCGAGGAGGTCTACGGCCGCATCTTCGCCGAAGATGGGGCGCGCTTCTCCACTGACGAGCTGCGCGACGCCCTGACGACGACCTGGATCGAGGTGCAGCGGGAAAAACCCGGCGACCGCTACGGAGGCGTTCGCGGCGAGCCGGATTTCTGGCGGGCGTTTCTCACCCGCGTGCGGCGCCTGCTCGACGGGGGGCCGCTGTCCGACGAGGCGTTCGCCCGGCTGGCCCGTCACTTCCGTGAGCCGGGCGTGTGGGCCGTCTACGCCGACGTCCTTCCGGCGCTCGAGGCGCTTTCCGGGCGCGGGATTCCGCTGGCGGTCGTCTCCAATTGGGACTCCTACCTGCCGCGCCTGCTCGAGCTGCGGGGGCTGTCCCGGTTCTTCCGCACGATCTCCGTTTCGGCGATCGAGGAGACCGGCAAGCCCGACCCGGAGATCTTCCGCCGCACCTGCGAGCGCATGGCGGTCGCGCCGGCCGAGACCCTGCACGTGGGCGATTCCCTTCGGGACGATTTCCACGGCGCACGAGCCGCCGGACTCCAGGCCGTCCTGCTCGATCGCCGGGACGAGCACCGCGACGTCCCCGACCGGATCGCGAGCCTCGCGCAACTGCCCCCGCGGCTTGCCAGCGACGACGCGGCGCCGCCGGCCTTCTGATATTCTCCGCCGCACTTTCGTATGAGCAGCCAGCTCTTCCGCACGAAAACCCTCGACTCCATCCTCGCCGACGCGGAGGAGCCCGAGCACCAGATGAAGCGGACTCTCGGGCCGATCCAGCTGATCGCGCTCGGGATCGGCGCGATCGTCGGCGCGGGGATCTTCGCGGTCATCGGCTCGGCGGCCGCGGGCGGCGGCCACCACGACGGCGCCGGGCCCGCGCTCGTCATCTCGATCCTCATCACGGCGATCGGGTGCGGCTTCTGCGCCCTCTGCTACGCCGAATTCGCCTCGCTCGTCCCGATCTCGGGAAGCGCTTACACGTACTCCTACGCGACGCTCGGCGAGTTCATCGCCTGGATCATCGGTTGGGACCTGATCATCGAGTACGCCATGGGCAACGTGGCCGTCGCGGTCTCGTGGTCCGGCTACTTCGTCGAGCTTCTGAAGGGCCTCGGACTCGTCATCCCGCCCTGGCTCACGACGGACCTCGCCACGGCGCTCAAGACGCCGGGCTTCATGGACGCGGCCCCCCACGTCGCGGGAATCCCGATCGTCCTGAACTTTCCGGCCGCGGCCATCACCCTGCTGCTGACCTGGCTCCTCGTGATCGGCATCAAGGAGTCGGCCAATTTCAACACCGGAATGGTGATCCTGAAGCTCGTGATCCTGGTGTTCTTCATCGTGGTCGGCGCGACGTACGTCAAGCCTGCCAACTGGCACCCCTTCTCCCCGAATGGATGGGGCGGCATCGGAACCGGCGCGGCACTGATCTTCTTCGCCTACATCGGCTTCGACGCCGTCTCGACGGCGGCGGAGGAGTGCCGCAATCCACAGCGAGACATGCCGATCGGCATGATCGGGTCCCTGGCGATCTGCACGGTCCTCTACGTCGCGACCTCCCTCGTTCTCACGGGCATGGTGCCCCTGGACAGGATCCGGGGCTCCTCCGAGCCGCTGGCCGCGGCCTTCTCCCTGCTCGGCATGAACTGGGCGGCGGGGATCGTGGCGTTCGGCGCCGTGATCGCGACGACCGCCGTTCTGCTGGTTTTCCAGTACGGCCAGGCCCGCATCTTCTTCTCGATGGCCCGCGACGGCCTGCTTCCCCCGTCCTTCGCCCGGATTCACCCGAAATACAAGACGCCCCACGTGACGACGATCTGGATTGGCGTCGGCGTGGCGGTCCTGTCGGCCTTCGCCAACCTGGACGTCTTCGTCGAGCTGACGAACATCGGGACGCTCTTCGCGTTCGTCCTCGTCTGCATCGGCATCATGGTCCTGCGTCACAAGGACCCGAACCGCAGGCGCGCCTTCCGGACCCCCTTCGTGCCGTACGTGCCGATCCTCGGTATCCTCGTCTGCCTCTACCTGATGGCGGGCTTCCCGGTCTTCCACAGCAGCCCGTCGTGGTTGGGCTTCGGGATCACCTGGCTCGGCGGCTTACCGTTCCGCACCTGGATCCGGTTCGGAGTCTGGCTCGTCATCGGTCTGGTCTTCTATTTTCTCTACGGGTTTCGCAAGAGCCGGCTCGCGCAGAATTCCTAGGCCGCTCCCGCGAACCACCCTGCTACACTGCTTGAGAGTCCGCCCGGGGCGTCCCGGCGCCGGACGCATCGCGTTTTCTTCAATGGAGGTGGGAATGAGAGTTCGACAGCTTTTCCTGGCGGCAGCGCTCGCCGCCGCCCTCGCCGCCCCGGTGTCGGCGCAGGTGGCGACCAAGAAGTTCCCCTGGCAGCCGATCGGCGGCATGCAGAACATCGACGTGTCGACCGAGAACGTGGTCGTGGGCCAGGTCGTGTTCGATCTCGGCAGCACGCTCAAGGGAACCCCGATCCGCAAGTCCAGCGCGAAGGTGCGCGTCCGCATCGACAACAACTCCGAGGTGGACGAAGAGGTCGGGGTCGCCGTCGTCGTCTTCGACGCAGAGGGCAACGTCGTCGCCGCCGGCTCGAACGGCACCAAGTGGGGATACCTGAGCAAGGGCGACCGCACGTACTACGACATCGATTTCCCGTACGTGTACCGCCGGCTCGATGACGCGGCGAACTTCATCGTCACGCTCGAGACGAAGGCTAAGGCGAAGAGGACCAAGGGATCCGACAAGACTCCCGCTCCGGATCCGACGCCCATTCCCTAGCAGGTCCCCGGATCGCCTCAGGGCGCGACCAGCCCCGGGACGTCGCGCCCGGCGTAACCGGTCATCTCGACGTAGGCGCGGCCGCCGATCGGGCGGCCGCCCCGGTACCCCGCGACGCGGCACGCGCCCTCCCAGTAGGTCACCCCGGTGGACTTTTCGGTCGCGAGCTCCTGGTCGGCGACCAGCGGCGTGATCGTCGTCTCGAGACCGAGCGACCGCACGGCGAGCGACCAGGCCGCGGGGTAGACCGCCCTCGAGCGCGCCGACGTCCACGTCGAGCGCGGGGCGAGTGTGATGTCGTCCCACGCGATCGCGCGCGGCGGGCCGCCCGCCGGCACGAACGTTCCCGCCGAATACGGCGAGGCGGCGCCGCCCGCCAGACGCATCCGATAGAGCATCAGGTCCGAGCCGTCGTCGAGTTGGAGGGCGAACCAGTCCCATCCCGCAGCCCCCGCGGGCAGCGCCCCCGGTCCCCACTCGTGGTCGAACCAGGCGGTGCCGGACACGCGCATCACGACGCCCGCGTGCGTCAGCATCCCCGCCGCGGCCAGGCGCGTGATGGAGACGTATCGCGAAGACTCGTTCTCACCCGGACCCTTTTTCGAGAGGCCGTCGCCTCCGTGGAGGACGGGAGGCTTCGACGGCGTCAACGTCAAGGCGAGCTCGCCCAGGTCCCGCCGGCCGGCGGAAAGGCGCACGACGCCCCTGTCTTCGCGAACGGACCAGTCCTCGTTCGAGACGTCGAGCCCGCCCGTCGCGGCGCCGGCGATTCCGGGAAGGCCAAGGTGCGTCTTTTCCTCGTAGACGAACGTGGCGCGGCCGACGTCGGTCCATGCGAAGTGCGCGAGGTGGAGGTCGCGCACGCGGAAGAACGTGAGCTGAAATCCGTACTCCCGGCCGCCAGGCGCTTCCAGGTGCCCCGTGTAGTACCACCACTCGACGGCGGCCTCCGGGTGCGCGCCGTGGTCGCGCGGGAACTGGAGCGGAGCCGTCGGCGGGGCGGCCAGCCAGATCGCCGCGACCCAGGCGGAGCGCCGCGCGAGGTCCGAAATCCGAAACCCCGGACGCGCGCCCACGGTCCTCACTACTCCTCCGCCAGCGCCGCGGCCGGATTGACCGCGGCGGCGATGCGGCCGGGCACGACCCCCGCCAGGAACGACGCCACGAGAACGAGCCCGGAGGCCTCGGCCAGCGTCGGCCAGGGCACGCTCAGGGCCACCGTCCAGCCGAAGGATTGGGGGTTGATGACGCCGAGCAGCAGCCAGGCGAAGGCGGCTCCTGCCGCGATCGCGGCCGCCGTCCCGACGAGGCCCGTGAGGACGGCCTCGAGCAGCGTCGCGCGCCGGATCTGGGCTCCGGCGGCACCGATGGCCCGCAGGAGGCCGAACGACCGGCGGCGCTCGACGGCCGACGCGGCGAGGGCGTTGGCGATGCCGAGCACCGCGACACCGATCGCGATCGCCTCGAGCGCCCGCGTCACGGCGAAGGTCCGGTCGAAGATGGCGAGCGCCTCGCGGCGCAGCTCCCGGTTCGTCGAGACCGAGATCGCGAACCGCCCCTGCGCGGCGGAGAGGATCCGGCGCCGGAGCGCGGTCGGGTCAACGCCGGGGGCGGCCAGCACGGCGGCGCTCGTGACACGGGTGTCGCCGAAGAGGGCGAGGTAGAGGGCCCGATCCATCACGACCGTCCCGCGGTCGTTCGAGAAGTCCCGGTAGACGCCGGCCACCCCGAAGAAACGTGGACCGGCGGGCGTCGGCACCGAGACCATCTTGCCGGTCTCGACGCCGAAGCGCCGGGCGAACGGCTCCGAGACGAGGACGTCGCCCCGTTCGCGCGCGGCCAGGGCGACCGGACGCGGATCGGAGCCGTCGAGCAGCGGCAATCCGCCCACCCTCGCCACGACCCGGAAGTCGCCCGAGCCGAGCGTGAACGGGCGTCCGGACGCGTCCAGGGCTTCACGGGGCCGGAAGGGATCCACCGCGGCCACGCCCTCGAAGCCCTCGAGGAACGGCACGATCTCGGCAGGCAGGTCGCCGACGAAGCCGGATCGTCCGCCCGCGTCGGCCTTGATCCAGAGGTCCGCGCGCAGGGTGGACGCGACCCACACGCGCACGGTTTCCCGGATCGAGGCCACCGTGACGATCATCGCCAGCGTCATGCCGAGCGCCATCGCGAGCGCCGTCACGGCGATGCCGTTGCGGGCCAGGCCGCCGCCGAAAAACCCGGCCGCGAGTCGGCCCTCGACGCCGAACGCGCGTGCGAGCAGCCGTCCCGGGCCGTCAGCCCCGAGGCGGACGAGCAAGGGCGCGGCGAGGCCGAGGGCGGACACCACGAGGCCGACGGCGGCGAAGCCGAAGAGCGGGAACCCGTCGACGGGGCCGCCGCGGGAGAGGGCCCAGGCGGCGCCGAGCGCAACCGCGGCCGCGAGGGCCCGCGGCCCGAGGCGCAGCCGCGCCACGCCCTCGATCGAGCCCGGCCGCATCGCCGGCGAGGGCTCGACGCGCGTCGCCTCTATCGCCGGCACCAGGGTCGCGAGGACCGCGGCGGCGAGACCGACGGCCGCCGAGAGCGCCACGGCGCCCCCGTAGCCGGCGCCGGCGATGCGCGCGGTCGGCAGGTAGATGCTGGAGACGGTCCCGGCGACGGCGGAAAGCGCCGCGCGGGAGACGAAGTACCCGAGGACCTCGCCGCACAGCGTCCCGACCAGTCCGACCGCGAGGCCCTCGGCGAGGAAGGCCGCGAAGATCACCGACCGCGCGGCTCCGATCGCGCGCAGCGTCGCGATCTCGGGCCGCCGGCGGAGCACGGCGATCGAAACGGCGTTGGTGATCAGGAAGATCCCGACGAGCAGCGTGAGCGATCCGAGCGCGTTCAGATTGAACCGGAAGGCGCGGACCATGCGGCCGGCCGTCTCGGCCGCGCGCCCCGGCGGGTCGAGCGACAGGCCGGCGGGCAGTCGCCGGGCGATCTCCCGCGCGGCGTCCGCTCGCGAGACGCCGGGATCGAGCACGATGTCCACGCGGTCCACGAGGCCCTTTTTTCCGAGCAGCTCCTGCGCCGTGAAGATGTCCGTCAGCAGAATGTCGCCGCCCGAGGCGCGCGCGACTCCGGAGAGCTCGAGGATCCCTCCGATCGGGACCCGGCGCCGCTCGCCTCCCGCAACGACCTCGAGCGTGGAGCCCGGCACCAGGTGGTGGCGTGCCGCAAACGGCTCCGACACGAAGACCGCGCCCCGCCGGGCGAGGGCGGTCCGCGCCCGAGGCCCGTCCGGTGCCACCAGACGGACGTCCCGCACGGTGCCGTCGCCGCCCCAGTCGATCCCGAGCACCTGGGCGACCTCGCGCCGCCCGTCCTCGAGGACGGCGGGCCCCGTGACCGCGGGCGCAAAGGAGCCGATCTTCCAGAGAAACGCCAGGGCCGCGAGCCGTTCGACCGGCACGCCGGTCACTCCCGTCACGACGAAGTCGCTGCGGCCCGCGATGGACGCGGCCGCCTCCTCGAACGACGCCGTGACGCTGCGGTTGGCGTGGTGGATCGCGGCCACGGCCGCCACGCCGATCGCCACCCCGACCGCGGGCAGGATCACGCGCAGCGGATGCCGGCGCGCGGGGCCCGTGATCAGGGCTCGGAAGACGAGGGAGAAGGCCTTCAACGCGCCGCCCTGCCGTCCCTGACCGGCACGATCCGGTCCGCCCGGGCCGCCGCGGCCGCCGAGTGCGTCGCGAGCAGCAGCGTGACCCCGCGCTCCCGCCGGATCTCATCGAGCAGGCGCAGGACTTCCTCCCCATTGCGGCTGTCGAGATTGCCCGTGGGTTCGTCGGCCAGGAGAAGACGGGCGCCGGTCGAGAGCGCGCGGGCGATGGCCACCCGCTGCATCTCGCCGCCGGAGAGCTCGTACGGGTGCGCGCCGCCGCGCCGGGCGAGGCCCACCCTCTCGAGCAGGCGAGACGCCCGCTCGGAGGCGTCCTTGCCGCCGTCGAGGCGCCGCGGCAACGCGACGTTTTCGAGAACGGTCAGGTGGGGCAGGAGATTGAAGAATTGAAAGACCAGTCCCACGTCCCGCCGGCGGTAGAGGACGAGCTCGCGCTCGGGGAGCGTCGAGATCGGCCGGCCGCCCACGCGGATCTCTCCCGACGTCGGCCGGTCGATGCCTCCGACGAGGTGGAGGAGGGTGGATTTGCCGCTCCCCGATTCCCCGACGAGCGCGAGAAACTCGCCCGAAGCGACCTCGAGGTCGAGATCCTCGAGGGCGACCACCGGCTCGGCGCCGGCGTACACCTTGCGCAGCGCCCGGCAGGACACGGCGGGCGCGGCGGACGCGTCGGGCGACACGGTGCGAGAATACCCGACGGGGATCGAGCTCCGGCTCCCTGCCCGACAACGCAAACGGCAGAACGCAGACGACCGACGACAGACGTTGACCTTTTTTTCGCCTCTTCGCCGAACCTGGGCGCACCGTGCGCTCGTGTCCGCCCTCGTGCGCCGCGAGCTCACCGCCCGCTATCGCGGAGGCGCCCTCGGATTCGTCTGGTCCCTCCTGAACCCGCTGTTGCTCCTGCTCGTGTACGCCACGGTCTTCCGCTTCGTGTTCGCCCCGCGCGCGGACGTGCGTCCGTACGCCCTGTTTCTCTTCGGCGGCGTGCTCGGCTGGGGGTTCGTGTCGGCCTCGCTGACCGACGCCGTGGAGACCTTCCGGATCAACGGTCCGCTCTTGCGCAAGACGACGGTCTCGCCCGAGGTGTTCCCGGCGGCGGCCGTCGGCGCGCGCCTGGCGCACCTCGTCCTGGCCCTCCCGGTGCTCGTGGCCGCCGTCGGCATCGCGGCCGCTCGGGGCAGGGTGCACCTCAACGCCGCGGCCCTGGAATTCCCGGCGGTACTGGTTCTCCTGTGCCTCGCGGTCTTCGGGGCGGCGCTCGGCCTCTCCGCCCTTGCCGTGCACTTCGGCGACGTGCGCGACATCGTCGCCAACCTGCTGACGCTCTCCTTCTTCCTGACCCCGGTGCTCTACCCGGTCGAGGCCGTTCCCGAGCGGTGGCGGTGGCTGCTCAAGGCCAACCCCTGGGCGAGCTTCTTTGCGGGGATCCACGACACGCTCTTTTTCTTCCGGCCCGTGGCGGCGGCCGACTGGCTGTGGATGGTCGGCACGGCCGCCGCCGCGCTCGTGCTCGGCGGCGCCCTCTTCGAGCGGCTGCGCGACTCGCTGGCGGAGGACGCGTGAGCGCGGCCGGACCGGCGATCGCCGTCCGCGGCGCGGCCAAGGTTTACCGGCGGTACGCGCGCCGCGCCCACGGCACGCTGAAATCAGCGCTGCTCGGCGGGGGCCGGGGCCGGGCGGGCGACGGCGGCGTGGTCGCTCTCGACGACGTGTCGTTCACGGTGGCCTCGGGCGAGACGTTCGGCGTCATTGGCTCCAACGGCTCCGGGAAATCCACGCTCTTGAAGCTGCTGGCGGGCATCGTGCGGCCCACGCGAGGGTCCGTCGACGTGCGGGGCCGGCTCGCGGCGCTCCTCGAGCTCGGCGCCGGATTTCATCCCGAGATCTCGGGCCGCGAGAACATCGAGATCACGGGACTGCTGCTCGGCCTGACGAAGAGGGAGATTGCCTCGCGGTTCGACGCGGTGGTCGAGTTCGCGGGCGTCGAAGAGTTCCTGGACGCGCCGATCAAGACGTACTCGTCGGGCATGGCCGTGCGCCTCGGGTTCGCCATCGCCGCGCACAGCGATCCGGACGTGCTGCTCGTCGACGAAGTCCTCGCGGTCGGGGACGAGGCGTTCGCGCACCGCGCCCTCGAGAAGTTCTCGGAGTTCGAGCGGGCGGGAAAGACCCTCGTGGTCGTCTCGCACGACCTCGCGCTGGTGGCGGAGCGCTGCCGCCGCGTGATCTGGCTCGAGCACGGGCGGCTCGCGGCCGACGGCCCGTCGGCCGAGGTCGTCGCGCGCTACCGCGAGAGCGTCGCGGCCGGGGAGGGGGAACGGCGGGTCCAGGGCGCGGGCGCGGGGGGGCGTGTCGGCTCCGGCGTGGCGACGATCGAGCTCGTGCGCCTGCTCGACCGCGAGGGCCGTCCGGTGGGACGGTTGCGGTCCGGCGAGGCGGCGACCGTCGAGATCGTGGCCAGGGCGCCCGAAGCCCTCGCCGACTTCGTCTTCGGCGTCGAGATCGGCACGGTCGCGGGCGCGGTGGTGTTCGGCACGAACACCGCGGTCGAGGGATACCGTTCGGATCGCTTCGTGGGCGACGCCCGCGTCACCCTCGAGATCCCGGCCCTCGACCTCGCGCCCGGGATCTACACGGTGGCCGCCGCCGTCCATGCGCGCGACGGCGCGCCCTACGACTACCGCCGCGACGTGCTCCGCTTCGAGGTCTCGGCCGGCCGGCCGGGCGGCGGCGTCTGGAGCCCGGAGCGGCGCTGGAACTTTTCCGGGGGGATCCGTTGGAAGTGACGGCTCCCTGGCGTCATCCCGAGACGATAAACTCGGCGCGCCGCATGCGCTCCTCCTTCCTTCCCTTCGCCCGGCCGAGCCTCGGCGAAGACGAGATCCGGGAGGTCGTCGACACGTTGCGCTCGGGCTGGATCACGACGGGCCCGAAGACGGAGCGGTTTACGGCCGACTTTCTCGAGTACGTGGGCGGCCGCTTCGCGGTGCCCGTCTCCTCGGCCACCGCCGGGCTCCACGCGGCGCTGCTCGCGCTCGGCGTGGGCCCGGGCGACGAGGTGGTCACGACGCCGATGACGTTCGTCGCGACGCTGAACACGATCGTCCACTGCGGCGCCGTTCCGGTGCTCGTGGACATCGACGCCGCGACGCTTCAGATGCGCGTCGAGGCGATCGCCGCGGTTCTCACGCCGCGGACGAAGGCGATCCTGCCCGTCCATTACGTCGGTCAGCCCGTGGACCTCGACCCCCTCCTCGCGCTGGCCGCCGCCCGGGGCGTGGCCGTCCTCGAAGATGCGGCGCACGCCGTCGGGACCGAGTACCGGGGCCGCCGCATCGGATCCTTTCCGACGACCTCGGTCTTCTCGTTTCATCCCAACAAGAACCTGACGACCGGCGAGGGCGGGATGATCGTGACCGAGGACGAGGGCGTCTTCGAGCGCGCGTCCCTGTTGAAATTCCATGGGATGGATCGCGAAGCGTGGAAGCGCTTCGCGAAGGAAGGCAGCCCTCGCTACGACGTCGCCGTGCCGGGCTTCAAGTACAACATGATGGACATCCAGGCGGCTCTCGGCCTGCACCAGTTGAAGCGGCTCGAGGGCTTCCTCGTGGAGCGGGCGCGCCTGGCCGCGCGCTACGACGCGGCGTTTGCGGATCTGGCGGGGCTGATCCTTCCGGCGCGCGTGCCGTACCCGGCCCGACACGCCTGGCACCTGTACACGCCGCTCGTGGACGTGGACCGGCTCACGATCTCGCGCGACCGCTTCATGGACGAGCTGAAGCGCCGCAACATCGGAACGGGCCTCCACTACACGGCCGCGCACGAGTTCTCGTACTACGCCGGTCGTTTCGGCTGGAAACCCGAGGACTTTCCGGAGGCCCACTTCGTCTCGGAGAGGATCGTGTCGCTCCCGCTCTTCCCGGGCCTCACGGACGCCGACCAGGACGATGCGATCGAAGCGGTCTCCGAGGTCCTCGAGGCGTTTGGCCGATGAAGGTCTCGGTCGTCGTCCCGGTCTACAACGAAGAGGGCAACCTGCCGGAGCTCCTGTCCCGGCTCGCCGCGGTCATGGACGCGACCGGGGAGCCGTACGAGCTCGTCTTCGTGGACGACGGCAGCCGCGACGGGTCGCTCGCGATCCTCGCTCGGGCCGCCGCGGCGCGCCCGGATCGGATCCGGGTGCTCGAGCTCGCGCGCAATTTCGGCCAGCACCAGGCCATCCTCGCCGCTCTGGAGGCCGTGACGGGAGACGTGGTCGTCACGCTCGACGCCGATCTGCAGAACCCGCCCGAGGAGATTCCGAAGCTCCTCGCGAAGGTCCGCGAGGGGTACGACGTCGTCGGCGGCGTGCGCCAGGACCGCCAGGACGGTGTCCTGCGCCGGCTCGCGTCGCTGCTGGTCAACCGTGTCACCGTCGCGATCACGCGCATGCGCATCACCGACTTCGGCTGCATGCTGCGGGCGTATTCGCGCGACGTCATCGAGGAAATCAACCGCTGCGACGAGTCCTCGACGTTCATTCCCGCGCTGGCCCAGAGCTTCGCCCGGCGCCCGACCGAGATCCCCGTGGTCCATGCCGCGCGCCGGCACGGGACGTCCAACTACTCCCTCTACCGCCTGATCCGCCTCAACTTCGACCTGATGACCGGCTTCTCGCTCGTGCCGCTCCAGGTCTTCGGACTGCTTGGCACCTTCGTGGCCTTCGGCGGGATCGCCTTCGGCCTGTTTCTCTTCGTCCGGCGCCTCGTCCACGGTGCCGAGGTCGAGGGCGTCTTCACCCTCTTCGCGATCCTCTTCACGCTGCTCGGCATCGCCATGGTGGGCCTCGGCCTGGTGGGTGAGTACGTGGGTCGCATCTACCAGCAGGTCCGCGGACGCCCCCGCTTCCGCGTCCGCCGCGTCCACGGCCTCGGCGCGGGCGACCCGGATTCCGGTTCCCGGCCGGGGGCTCACGGCCCGCGGCCCGCCCCATGACCCGCATCGCCGTCTTCGCGTACTCCGACACCGGGCATGCCTGCCTCGAGCACCTGCTCGACCGCGGCGAGAACGTCGTCCTGGTCGCGACCCACCGGGACTCTCCCGGGGAGACGGCGTGGTTCCCGAGCGTGGCGCAGCTCTCTCGCTCCCGGGGCATCGAGCCCGTCGTGATGGAAAATCCGCTCGATCGGCAATCGATCGCCCGCGTGCGCACGGCGAGGCCCGATCTGATCTTCTCCTTCTATTACCGGCGGCTGCTTCCCGACGAGATGCTCTCGGCGCCCGTGCTCGGCGCGTGGAACATGCACGGGTCGCTCCTGCCGAAGTTCCGGGGCCGTGCGCCGGTCAACTGGGCCGTCCTGAAGGGCGAGACGCGCACGGGGGCGACGCTCCACGCCATGACGGACCGGGCGGACCGGGGCCCCATCGTCGACCAGGAGGCGGTGCCGATCGGTCCGGACGACGCGGCGATCGACGTCCAGCGGCGGGTGACCACGGCCGCCGTCGCGATTCTCGCGCGCCGCCTCGACGACCTCAAGGCCGGTACGGCGCCGACCCGGCCCCAGGACGAGGCGGCCGCCACGCGCTTCGGTCAGAGGCGCCCGGAGGACGGCCGCATCGATTGGAGCCGGCCAGCCAAGGAGGTCCACGACCTCGTGCGCGCCGTGACGCATCCGTATCCGGGCGCGTTCACCGACCTGTTCGGCGCAAAAACGTTCGTGTGGCGCTCGCGCCTGCCGGGCCTGGCGGCCCACGACACCTTTCCGGGGCAACTCCGGGGGGAAGACGGGCGTCTTTTCGTGGCATGCGGCGACGACCGCTTTGTCGAGCTGCTGGCGCTCCAGCCCGAGGGGGGCCCGGAGGCCGACGCGGCGCAATTTCTGGCGGGGAGGGTGCGGTGATGCGGGTTCTCATCCTCGGGGTCAACGGCTTCATCGGCAACG
>DATMNJ010000191.1:0-2861 GCA_035569175.1 Thermoanaerobaculia bacterium
CAAGTCTTCAATGACACAAGCAAATAAACGCGTGCTCTCAGGCATGCGCCCCACCGGCAAGCTCCACCTCGGCAACTACATGGGCGCACTCTACAACTGGCTGCGCCTGCAGTATGAATACGACTGCTTCTTCTTCATTGCGGACTTCCACGCCCTCACCACCGACTATGAAGACACCAGCCGCCTCACCGAAAACACCCTCGAAGTCGCACTCGACTGGCTCGCCGCAGGACTCGACCCGGAGCGCACCACCCTTTTCATCCAGTCATGGGTGCCGCAGCACGCAGAACTGCATCTGCTCTTCTCGATGATCACGCCGCTCGGCTGGCTCGAGCGCGTGCCCACGTACAAGGACCAGATCGAGCAGTTGCGCAGCCGCGACCTCGGCACGCACGGCTTCCTGGGGTACCCGGTCCTGATGACGGCGGACATCGCGGTGTATCGCGCGAACCTCGTCCCGGTCGGGGAGGACCAGTCGAGCCACCTCGAGATCTGCCGCGAGATCGTCCGGCGGTTCAACGGCCTCTACGGGGACGTCTTCCCGGAACCGAAGGCCCTCTTCACGCCCACGCCCAGGGTCAACGGAATCGACGGGCGCAAGATGTCCAAGTCCTACGGCAACACGATCGGCATCACCGAGCCCGCCGACGCCGTGCGCGAGAAGGTCATGGCGATGGTGACCGACCCGGCCCGCGCCCGCCGGCAGGACCCGGGCAATCCCGAGAACTGCAACCTGTTTCCGTTCCACGAGCTCTTCTCTCCGCCGGCCGAGGTCCGGGTCGTGGACGAGGAATGCCGGACCGCCGCGCGCGGCTGCGTGGACTGCAAGAAGCACCTGATCGGGAACCTGAACGCCGCTCTCGAGCCGTTTCGGCAGAAGCGCGCCGAGCTCGTGGCCTCTTCGACCGACGTCGTGCGCGACGTCCTCCACGCGGGAGACCAGCGGGCCCGGGCCGTGGCGGAAGAGACCATGGAGAAGGTGCGCGCCGCCGTGCGGCTGTCGCCGGAGCCCTGATGCCGGAAGAGACGGACGAGCGCTCGCTCCCGCCGGTCGCGATCGCCGCCTTCAACGGGCCTCTCGACCTGCTGCTCCACCTGATCCGCGTCAACGAGGTGTCGATCACCGACATCCCGATCGGCGACATCACCGAGCAGTACACCTCGTACCTCGACACGATGCGCGAGCTCGATCTCGACGTGGCGTCGGAATACATCGCCCTGGCGGCCGAGCTCATCTACATCAAGTCGAGGATGCTCCTCCCACGCGCCCCGGGCGAGGAGGCGGTGGATCCGCGGGCCGACCTGGCTCAGAGGCTGCTCGACTACGAGAAGTTCAAGCGCTCGGCCGAAACGCTCCACGCGATCGACACGCTGCGCGGGGGACTCTGGCCCCGGCCGGAGACCGAGATCCCGAGGGCCGAGGGGTCGGAGGACAGTCTGGACGTCTCGCTGTTCGACATCATCGAGGCCTTTCGCAACGTCAACGAGCAGTACCGGCTGGCCCATCCGCCGGCGCTCGCGATCCACCACCTGCGCTTCTCGGTGGCCGAGAAGATGATCGAGCTGCTCGAACGCCTCGACGCGGCGCGGACCCTGTCGCTGCTCGAGTTTCTGGGCCAGATGCGCTACCGGGCCGAGGCCGTGACGACGTTTCTCGCGTGCCTCGAGCTGATCCGCCTCGGCGTGGTCCGCGCGTTCCAGCCGCGACCCTTCGCCGAGATTCATGCGACGCGCACGGACCTCGTCTTCACAGCGCAGCAGATACGCGATAATTACTCCGAGTGAGACACGCATGAACGAACCGGACATCCCGGAACCCGCTCCGGTCGTCGCGGTCGCCGAAGGCCCCGAGCCGGAGGCGCGAGCTCCGAGGGAGACCTCGGGGGAGAAGATCCTGCCGGCCGTCGAGGCCGTGCTCTTCTCGTCGCCGAAGCCGGTGCGCGAGAAGGACCTCGGCGAGCTGCTCGACGCCACCCCCGGCGCCGTGACCGACGCGTTGGCCGCCCTGGGCGCCCGCACCGACGTCGAGGACCGCGGCGTCCGGCTCGAAAAGGTGGCGGGCGGCTGGCGATTCGTGACGCGCCCCGAGTTCGACGCGCTGCTGCGGAAGTTTCACGAGGTCACCGAACGGAGCCGCCTGTCGCTCGCGGCCCTCGAGACGCTCGCGATCATCGCCTACAGGCAGCCGATCACGCTGCCCGAGATCCAGGACATCCGCGGCGTCAACTCTTCGAGTGTCCTGAAAACGCTCTTCGAGAAGAAGCTCATCACGACGGCGGGCAAGAAGGCGGTCGTCGGGATGCCGTTTTATTACAAGACGACGCCGGATTTCCTGATGCGCTTCGGCTTGAACGAGCTCGAGGAACTGCCGCGCCCCGAGGACCTCGACGCCGACCTTTCGGCAACCGTCGAGTCCCGCGAGATCGCGGCCCCGACCGCGGCCCCTCCCGCGATCCACTTCGAGGTGGACCGCGAAACGGCCGACGCCGGCGACGATCTCGACGTGGAGGAGTGACCCTGGCGCTCGTTCGGCTCCAGAAGATCATCGCGGCCAGCGGCCTCGCGTCCCGCCGCGCGGCGGAGGAGTGGATTCGCGAGGGGCGCGTGCGCGTCAACGGGAAGCTGGCCGCGATCGGAGACCGGGCCGATCCGGAGGCGGACTCGATCAAGGTGGACGACCGCCGCATCCGTCCCGGGACCGGCCCGCGCACGTACATCCTCCTGAACAAGCCGAAGGGCTTCGTGACGACCGTGTCGGATCCGGAGGGCCGGGACACGGTCCTGCAGCTGCTGCCGGGACGCCTGCGACGCGGCGTCAAGCCGGTCGGCCGTCTCGACGTGCAGACGGAGGGGCTTCTGCT
>DATMNJ010000192.1:0-6853 GCA_035569175.1 Thermoanaerobaculia bacterium
ACGAGCCACAGCACGAAGAGGCCGGCGGCCTCGTAGGCCTCGAAGCTCATCGAGGCCAGAAAGATCCAGCCGAGGAAGGCCTGGAGGATCGTCAGGAGGATTTCGAGCCGCTGAAACTCGTCGAACGGCAGCGCCGAGGTGTCCCCGTGGCTCACGCAGTAGATGACCGCGAGCAGGCCCGAGAGGACGCCCCACTGGTTGATGTTCGACGAAACCATGTTGAGCAGGGCCACGGGCGCCCGCGTGATCCGCCTCGCCCACGCGAAGGCCGAGGTCTTCTCGGGAAACTCCGAAACGAACGGCGCGACCCACTGGATGAACACGAACTGGGAGATTCCGAACGTGGCGGCCAGCGCCATCATCGACGCCAGGAACGGCTCGGCGACCAGGAAGATGATCGCGCCGCCCGCGACGAAGAGGCCCCCAACGGCCGCCCAGCGCTTCCAGCCCGTAAATGACAGGGCCCAGCGCGAGACCGCCGGGACCTCATCGTCCTCCTCGACCGTCTCCTCCCGCGCCGGCATGCGCAGCAGGACGGCGAGGTACACGACGTACGTTCCGATGAGGAAGGCCGAGTCCACGAGGGAGAGGTTCCCCTTCCACCAGACGACGACGAAGTACGACAGGGGCGGCAGCAATCCGACGACTTCCACGGCGTGGTCGTCGGCGAGGACGATCCGTCCGAGCGGCTTGCCAAGGCGCCGGCGCGAGGACCAGGCCGCGACCGCGTAAATCATCGGCCAGCCGAATCCCGTCAGCAGGCGCAGGCTCCCCGTGAAGTTCGCGATCGCGAGGTGCACCATGTCGGGGCTCTTGCCGGCCTTCCATGCGATCACCGCCTCGACGGCGAACTCCGGCATCGTCTGAATGAGGGCCAGCAGGGCGAGAGCCAGGCCCTGGGACATCAGGAACTCGGCGGCTTCGGCCCCCCATGCCACGACGAACGCGGCGCCGATCATCGCGGGGAAGGTCCAGAGGGCCGCCGCCGGCGAGGCCTCCGCGGCATGCTCGACGACCTTGCCGAGGGCGCCGCCGCCGCGGAGTATTTTCATCGCGCGCGGTTATAGCATGGAGGCCGTGCCCGCGATCGAGTCGCCCGCGAACCCGCTCATCCGCGAGATCGCGCGCGGTCTGGAGGAGCGCACCCTTCTCCTGCTCGAGGGCGAGAAGACGATCCTCGACGCGGTGGCGGCCGGTATGCCCCTCGAGCACGTCCTGCACGACGCGAGCATCAAGGCCGGCCGTCTCGCCGCGCTGACCGCCGTCCACCCGCGCCTCGTCTCACGGCAGGTGCTCGAGCGCCTTGCCGACGCCCGCACGCCGCAGCACCTGCTCGCCGTCGCGCGCCGCCGCGACGTCCCGGTCGCCGAGATCCTGGAGCGGCCGGGTCCGGTCGTGTTCGTCTTCGGCATCCAGGACCCGGGCAACCTCGGCGCCATCGTGCGCGTGGCCGAGGCCGCCGGCTGCGCGGGCGTTCTGGGCGCCCCCGGCACCGCCGACTTTTTCCACCCGCGGGCGGTGCGCGGCAGCGCGGGCAGCGTGCTCCGCGTTCCGGTCTCGGGCCGCGTGTCGTTCGAGCCCTTCGCCGCCGACGCGAAGGCGGCGGGGCGGCCGATCTGCGGCGCCATAGCCGAAGGGGGCGAGGACGCGTTCACCGCGCCCCTCGACCCGAGGTCGGTACTCGTCGTCGGAGCCGAGGGCACGGGCCTTCCGGCCGGCGCCTACCTCTACCTGGACCGGCGGCTCACGATCCCGATGCGGGGCCCCGTGGATTCTTTGAACGCGGCGGTCGCCACGGCGCTCCTGCTTTACTCCCCTTCCCTGCGGCGGACACCCGTGGAGGCCTGAGACCGCCCCGGGCGGCGCGCGGCGCCACGACCTTCTTCTGCCGGTTTCCGGTCCCCTTCATTCCGCGAAGACCTCCGCCTGAAACGCCCAAATGCGCGCCTCCGGGCGGCGCCACGCGTCCGGCGGCAGCCCCGCCTTCCGGGAAACCTCGGCGAGAAACCGCTCCGCGTCCAACCCCAATTCGGTCGCCACCTGCGGCAGCAGGAGGCCGCGCCGGCCGCCGACCTCGAGAATCAAGCCGTCGCGGCCGACCTCGATCTCGCCGGGACCCTCGATCGGGCGCGGTGCGGTCAGCACCGAGATCTCGACGGCGCAAGCGGCCAGCTCGACCTCGGCGAGCGGGGGAAACCGCGGGTCTTCCAGCGCCGCCCGGAGCGCGAACTCTGAAACGACACGCGTCAGATCTCCGGTCGGAGCCAACGTCCCGATGCAGCCCCTGAGCTGGCCGCCCCGGTGCAGCGTGACGAAGAGACCCCGCGGCTGCCCGAAGGTCTCGGCGCGATCGGATGAGAGCCGCGGGGGCGGCTGGCCCCGGAAGTGGGCCTCGAGCGTGCCCCGTGCCAGCGCCAGAAGATCCGCGCGCGCTTGCGGCGTGAGGGACCCGTCGCCGCTCACGGCCGCCCCTGGGCGCCGGCCGTCGCCCGCAAGGGCAGCGCCGCGAGAAATCCCGTGATCACCTCGCCAAGCGCCTCGAGGCTCCCCGCGAAGAAGTGGTCCGCACCCGGAAGCACGGCCACGGGATCCGTCCCGCCGACGAAGCGGACCAGCTCCTCGGGCGGACCGTACGTGTCGTGCTCTCCGACGGCGTAGAGGGTCGGAACGGTCGGGCGCGGCACCAGGCGCCCGGCCTCGGTCGCGAGCGGGAGGCCGAGGACGAGGGCCGCCGCGATCCGCTCGTCCCCGGCGATCGCCCTCAGGCACACGGCCGATCCGAAGGAGAATCCCCCGCCGATCAACGGAAGGCCGCCCTCCCGTTCGGCTTCGTCGAGGGCCGCCCGGAAATCGTCCACCTCGCCCCTGCCCGTGTCGTACCGACCTTCCGAGAGCCCGACCCCGCGGAAGTTGAAGCGCAGCGTGGCGAACCCCGCCCGGGTCAGGGCCTGCGCCGCGCGGTAGACGACCTTGTTGTGCAGCGTGCCCCCGTGGAGCGGATGGGGGTGGGCGAAGACCGCGGCGCCCCGACGCTCACCCTCGGCCTCCTTCCAGAGGCCCTCCAGCGAGCCGGCCGGGCCCGAAAACTGGACCGAACGAATCCTGCCCGACACGCTCTGGACCTCCGGTTGGTGAAACGCCCGTCTCATCGTATCCTTCCGGCCGTCTCTGAGGCACGGCCGATTGCACAACACAGGGAGACCTCACCATGAAGAAGATCGTCCACGTCGTCGGCACCGGAACGATTGGCGAACCGCTGATCGGCCTCTTCGCGGACTTCGGCAAGCACCTCGGCATCGACGAGGTCACGTTCCACAAGCGCACGCCGATGACGACCGAGCGCGCCAAGGTCAATCACCTGATCGAGCGCGGCGCAAAACTCGCCGTCGACAACGACAAGCTCGCCGACTTCGAGGCGATCGGACACAGGGTCTCGCAGGACGCGCAGGCCGCCCTCGAGCGGGCCACGGTCGTCATCGACTGCACGCCGGCCGGCAACGAGAACAAGAAGGCCTACGAAAAGATCAAGGGACCCAGGGGGTTTCTCGCGCAGGGCAGCGAGTTCGGCTTCGGCAAGATGTATGCGATGGGCATCAACGACGAGGCCCTCGTGCCGGGTCAGGACCGGTTCCTGCAGGTCGTCTCCTGCAATACCCACAACATCGCGTGTCTCATCAAGACGCTGGGCACGGACGACTCCGGAGCACGGATCCTGACGCGCGGCCGCTTCGTGTGTATGCGGAGGGCCAACGACGTGTCCCAGGACGCGGGGTTCGTCCCCGCCCCATCCGCCGGCAAGCACGACGACCCCGAGTTCGGGACGCATCACGCGCGCGACGCCTCGGCTCTCCTTTCGACGATCGGATGGGAGCCCCCGATCTTCTCGTCGGCGATGAAATTGAACACGCAGTACATGCACTCCCTGTGGTTCGACATGGAGGTGTCGCGGCCGACCTCGAAGGAAAGCGTCATTGCGCGGCTCCACGCCAATCGCCGCGTCTCCCTGACGGAACGGCGCTCGGCCAACCAGATCTTCTCCTTCGGGCGGGATCACGGCTACTACGGCCGGATCCTGTCGCAGGCGGTGATCTCGGCGCCCACCCTCGTGGTCAAGGGCGGCCACGAGATCCTGGGCTTCTGCTTCACGCCTCAGGACGGCAATTCGCTCGCCTCGTCGATCAATGCCGCCTTGTGGCTCATGGATCCCGAGCCGAAGCAGCTTGCCGAGCGGATGGCGGTCCTGGACCGGTTCTTCTTCCGCGAGATCTAGAAGGCCCGGCCGCCGGACCCGGCCCATCCTGCTACCATGACGGCATGTCCTGGGTCACCTGTCCGCACTGCGGATTCACGCAGATCCCGTCGGCCCGCTGCCTCAAGTGCCACAAAAGCTTCGACCGCCTTCCGGACCCCGGCGCGGCGGGTCCGGGCGTCACGCCGGCGCCGGCTCCGCCGGGCGCTCTGGAGCTTCTGAAGTCCATCCCGCGGCCCGTTTTCGCAACGCTCGGCGGCCTCGCCATCGCCGTCGTCGCGGCCGTGCTGCTCTGGAGCCGCGGATCGGCGGCCCCGGCGGGCGCCGCGGGACCGCCTCCCGCGGCGACGCCCGAGACCTGGGCGCTCGACCTCACGGGACGCTGGCAGGCCAGCATGGCGACGACGATCGCCGCGACACCGCCTCGCCCGGCCCTGCGCGAGGTTTTCATCGAGACCGACCGGGCCGGCACCATCGTCGCCGCCGGCGCCGTCCTGACCGACCCGGGGCGGGGCGGGGCCGGCGCGGGGTACCTCACGGCCCCGGACGGCGGGAGGCGCGTGCATGAGATCGCGGCCGCCCTGGCCGCCTCGCCGCACGGCGCGGCCCTGTCTCTCGATTTCATCCCCCTGGCGCCCTGGGTGCCCCGCCGGGAACGCCTGTGGCGGGCGCTCGAAGGCCAGCGCCCCCATCCCGACGAAACGACCTATCTGCTGCTCGAATCGGTAGAGCCCGAATATCTGGTGCAGGCGGGCGTCAACGCGAGTGGATTCCTCTCGTACGTCTTCCTATCTCCCGAGTACGGCTCCCGCCACGGCTCCGACGCGCTCTCCCAGGTCATCCACCCGGGACCGGAGAGCACGCTGCGCGGGTTCCGGGGCATCGTGTGGGACCTCTCGGGCGCCGCCGACTTCGTCAGCCTCCAGGTCCCCGTCACGCTCTCTCAGCCGGCCGGGGCGGCCGACCAGTTCCGACTCAAACGCTGAAGCGGCCGGTCAGGCCGAGACCACGTACCCGCCGCTCTTGGCGTCCTTCTTCATCGTCAGCAAGCCGTTGCGCTGCGCGTCCTCGAGCAGCTCCGAAAACGACTTGTAGCCGTAATACGACTCGTTGAAGTACGGCTGCTTGCGCTGCATCGTCTGCTTGACCATCGAGCCCCAGATCACGTCGTAGTTCTCCCGGCGCAGGGCCTGGAGCGAGTCGAGCACGAGGCGGAAGACTTCCTGCTTCTTCTTCGGTAGGTTGTCGATCGAGGGCAGCGCGTGCGTCTCGCGAACGAGATCCTCGTAGAAAATGAACTCGTCGCAGTTGGCGATGAGCAGGTTCGAGGTCGAATTCTTGACGCCGACGCCGATGACGCTCTTGTCGTTTTCTTTGAGCTTGGAGACGAGGGGCGAGAAATCGGAATCGCCCGAGCAGATCACGAACGTCGTGATGTGGCCCTTCGACGCGACGAGGTCCATGGCGTCCACGACCATTCGGATGTCGGCCGAATTCTTCGCCGTGTAGTTGCGCTGAGGAATGTCGATGAGTTCGATCGCCGCTTCGTGGAATTCCCGCTTGTACTCCGAGTAACGCGTCCAATCGGCGTACGCCTTCTTGAACACGATCCTGCCCTTCTCGATCAGCCGCTGCAGCACGAGGTGGATGTCGAACTTCTTGTACTGCGCGTCCCGGACCCCGAGAGCGATGTTCTCGAAGTCGATGAAGAGCGAGAGGCGCTGGTCCACCGACGCGCGGGCCGGAGGCGCCGAGCCGACCGTCATCGGAGCCGCCGCCGCGGCCGTGGCCGCCGAGGCGACCGCCGGCGCCGGGGCCAGGGCCGGGACCGCATCCTCTGTCGCGGGGGGCACGAATCCCTTGTGCCGCCTTGCGCCGCCCCGGCGTCGCCTGGGCTTCCTGTCCGTCTCCGGGGCCTCGGCCGCCGGAAACGGAACCGTATCGTCCATCATGATGTCCTTCTTTCCGGGGCATAGTCGAACGAGGAGGTCGTGAGAATGAACGTCGCGAGAACGCGCGCGACCTCGCGCCCCTCCGTGTCCACGATTTCGACCTGTCCCACGTTGACCCGCTGCCCCTTCTTCAAAATGCGCGCCTTCGCACGGACCTCTCCGCGCGCCCGACGCAGGAAATGGATCGTCAGATCCGTCGTTGCAAAGCCCATCTTTCCGTCGAAATTGGTGGCCAGCGCGAACGCGACCGCCGAGTCGGCCAGCGTCGCGAGCACGCCGCCGTGGACCGTCCCCGACCCGTTCGTGATCTCCTCGCGGTAGGGCAGGCGCAGGACGCAGGAATCCAGCGACAGCTCCTCCAGGCAGGGGCGAAGCCACCCCAGCGCGGGAGAGTCGGCGAGACGTTTCTGGAGGCGCTGCAGGAGGTCGGGGGCGATCCCCGCCCGGTCCTGGCTGGCCGGTTGCAGGCTCACGAACCTCCTATTGTAAGCGAAATGGCCATCCGGCCCCGAAATCGCGCCGGGCGCTACTCCGGAGGCTCCCCCGCGGCCTCGGACTCGTAATACGGAAGCTCCTCGGCGCGCCGGGTGGAGTTGTCCAGGTGCTTCGGAACCTCGACGATCGTTCGGGTCACGTTGGGATCGCAGATCTC
>DATMNJ010000193.1:0-5956 GCA_035569175.1 Thermoanaerobaculia bacterium
CGGCGCGCCGCCAGCAGGACCGCCTTGGCCATCTGGGGGGCAAAGTGGGTGGGCGACACGAACCCGATGTTGTGGCAGCCGCGCTCCTGCAACTCGAGCGTCATCTCGGCCAGCCGCTCGACCGGGATCTCGTTGGATTTCTGCGTCGGGTAGTCCTGGCTGATCTGGTAGTTCTGGCAGTAGACGCAGCGCAGGTTGCAGTTGCCGAAAAAGACGTTGCCCGCCCCCCGCGTTCCCGAGAGCGGCGGCTCCTCGCCGAAGTGCGGCGTGTAGGACGAGACGATCGGCCGCTCCCCGGAGGCGCAGGATGCGAGCACGCCGGCCAGGCGATCGTTGCCGCAATCGCGCGGGCACACCGTGCACGCACGCAGCAACGCATAGAGCTGCGCGACGCGCTCTTCGAGCTCTCCCGTTTCGAGCAAACGCAGGTATCCCGGCTCGGACATGGCGCAAAAGCTTACAATGAACGGACGCGATGCGGGACATCCTGGCATGGGCCCTGGCAACCGAGCTTCTGGGCCTCGCCGTCCTTCCGCTCCTGCGCTCCTTCTTCGACAATCGCCGCGACGCCGCCCTCCTGAGCCGCCCGGTCGGGCTCGCGGTCGTCACCTACGTCGCGTGGGTCTTCTCGCTCGCGGCGCCCTTCGGGTTCCGGCGGTTCACGGTGATACTCGCCGTCGCAGCGGTCGCGGCGCTGTCGCTGATCCTGCGGCGGCGCGCGGCCCCCGAGTCCGCCGCGCGATCCGGATGGTGGGGTGACGAGGAGAGGCTGGCGGCGATCCTCTTCTGGTCCGCGACCGCGGTCTTTCTGCTCATCCGTGCGGCCGGTCCGGCGATCCTGGGCGCCGAAAAGTTCATGGACCTCGCCTTCCTGAACTCGCTGTCCCGCTATCCCTCCATGCCCCCCGCCGATCCGTGGATGGCGGGCAAGACGATCAACTACTATTACTGGGGCTACGTCCTCGCGGCGGCGCAGACCAAGCTTTCGGGCGTGCCTCCGCTGACGGCCTACAACCTCGCGATCGCGACCTTCGCGGGATTTTCGTTCGTCGCGGCCGTGTGCCTCGGCCTGCGCCTCTCGCGCGGCCGAATCGGGGTGGGCCTCGCGGCGGGGTTCGGTGCCGTCTTCGCCGGAAATCTCACGGGAGCCTTCGACGCGTGGAGCGCGCCCTTTGCCGCCGACTTCGACTACTGGCACGCCTCGCGCGTCATCGGCCCCGAGAACTTCAAGACGATCAACGAGTTTCCGTTCTTCACGTTCTTCCATGCGGACCTGCACCCGCACCTGCTCGCCTTCCCGTTCTTCATCGCGGCCTTCGCCGTTGCGCACCGGTGGGTGGAGGGCGGCAACGCGAAAGGCCTCCGCGGCTGGCCCGGGATGCTCCTCGTGGCTCTGGTCGCCGGGACGGCCCGCGCCGCGAACTTCTGGAACCTCCCCGCCCTGGGAATTCTTCTCGTCGTGAGCGGCGTCCTCCGGTCGACGCGCGGCGCGCGGCGCCCCGGGTTCGGGGGCGCCGTCGGGGGTGGGCTCGTCGGGTTCGGCGTCTTCGCGGTATCCCTCGTTCTCTTCTTCCCTTACACGTCCTCGTTCCAGCTCGTCGAACGGGGCCTCGGACAGGCCACCATGGTCTCGGGGCTCCTCGAGTTTCTCGGCGTCTGGGGCATCCTCTTCGCGGTGTGCGCCCTCGGCCTCTGGCCACCGGCCTCGGAGGACTCCGAGGTCGCGCGCCGCCGGCGGGATTTCGGGCTCGCGGTCGTGGGCGGCGTCGCGCTCCTCGCCGGGCTCGTCCTCGGCCGGCCCGCGATGGCGCCCGTTCTCTTCCTTGCGCTGCTCGCGGCGCGGGCGGCCCGGCAGAGTTTGAGGGCGCCCGAGGACGACGGAGCCGGCGTCTTCGCCGCCTTCCTCGTGCTCCTCGGCCTCGCGATGGTGGGCGGCTGCGAGCTCGTCTATTTCAAGGATACCTACGGCCAGGACCTGCAGCGGATGAACACCCTCTTCAAGTTCTATGTCCAGGCCTGGCCGCTTCTGGCAATCGGCGGTGCGGTCTTCGCGGGCCGGGCGTGGGACGCCGGCGCCCGGCGGCGCCCCGCCTTCCGCGCCGCGCTCGCGGCTTGCGCGATCCTGGCGGTCCTCTGGCCCGTCAACGTGGCAGTCTCCCGCTTTCGCCAGAAAGACGGGCCCCTCTCCCTCGATGCGCACGGTCCGCTCCAGAGGCGCAGTCAGGGCGATGCCGCCGCGATCGACTGGCTCAAGACGAACGCGCCCGTCGGGTCCGTCGTCCTGGAGGCGTCCGGGGATCCCTATTCCGAGTTCGCGCGGATCGCATCGCACACCGGGATCCCGACGGTGCTCGGCTGGGCGAACCACGAGGGGCTGTGGCGGGCGCGCAAGGGCTCGGAGGAACCCGAGGTCGCGGAGCGACTGGCCCGCATCAAGCTCTTCTACACGACGCCGGACCCGCGCGCCGCGTGGGAGACGATCGCGCACTACGGAGTCAACTTCGTGGTCCTCGGCGACATGGAGCGCAAGACCTACGGCGCAAACCCCGCCACATCCTCGTTTCCCTTCCTCTACCCCGTCTTCGTTTCGAACGGCACGGCGATCTTCGCCGTCGCCCGCCCGAAATGAAGATCCTGATGGGGCTCGACTACTACCTGCCGAATTACTCCGGACTCACCCTTTACGCCGCCGCCCTCAGTGAAGGCCTCGCGCGGCGAGGACATTCCGTGTCGGTCCTCACGCATCAGCATCTGCCCGAGCTGCCGACGGAGAGCGTGGAAGCCGGGGTCCGCGTCGTGCGCGCGCCGGTCACCGCGCGCCTGGGCAAGGCCCTGCTCTCGCCGGCCATCCTCGCGCGGGCGCTCCGGGAAGTCCCGCGCTCGGACGTGCTCCATCTTCACGCGCCGCTCGTCAACGCCGTCCCGCTGGCCTTCATCGCCTCGACGCTCCGGGTCCCGATCGTCGTCACCTACCACTGCGACCTGCAGCCGCCGCCGCGCCTCGGCCAACGCTTCGTCGAGGTCGTGGCCCGCGTCTCCCAGCACTTCGCCCTCGAGCGGGCCGGCCGCATCGTCACGAACACCGAGGACTATGCCCGCCACACGCGGCCGCTCGCGGACCGCGCCGAGAAGGTCGGCTGGATCCTGCCGCCGGTCGCCGACCCGCCGGCCTCGGCGCTGACTCCCGACGCGACCCGACGGAAGTTCGGCATCGCCGGCCGCCCGGTGGTCTTCTTCCTCGGACGGTTCGCCGAAGAGAAGGGCCTCCCGGTGCTGCTGAGGGCCTTCCCCGCGATCCGGCGCCGCTACCCGGACGCGGCCCTCGTGCTGGCGGGAGCCATGAGCATCCCCGGCGAGACCATCCTCGCAGAGGTCGAGCCCCTGCTCGCCGATGCGTCGTCCGGCGTCGTCGCGACGGGCTCCGTGCCGCCCGGGATTCTCGCGGGCCTCTTCGCGATCGCCGACGTCCTCGTTCTTCCCTCGGTCAACTCGACCGAGTCGTTCGGCCTCGTGCAGGTCGAGGCGATGCTCTCCGGCGTTCCCGTCGTGGCTTCCGACCTGCCCGGCGTGCGCGAGCCCATCCGGATGACCGGCATGGGCGAGATTGCCCGCGCCGGCGACGCCGCGGACCTCGCCCGCAAGGTCCTCGACGTCCTCGATGCGCCGGAACGCTTTCGCCGCCCGCGCTCCGAGATCCGAGCGCTCTTTTCGACCGACCGGACCCTCGCCGACTACGAGGCCGTCTATCGGTCGGTCGCCGGGACCGCCGGATGACGCGGGGTGACGCGACCGACCGGATCCTGCGCGCGCACCTGCGCGAGATGCCCTTTCACCGGGTGCTGATCCGGACGATCGAGGCAAGCATCCTGTCGGAGGTCCAACTGCCTCGGCCGGTTCTCGACATCGGCAGCGGCGACGGGCACTTCGGCTCCGTGCTCTTTCCGGCCGGCGCGGACGTCGGCCTCGACCGCGGCCTCGCGGACCTCGCGGAGGCGCGCGGGCGCGGCGTCTATCGGCTGCTCGTCGGCGCGGATTCGGGAGCCATGCCCTTCCCGGACGCCCGCTTCGGCTCGGTCGTTTCCAACTGCGTGTTCGAGCACATCCCCGACATCGATCGGACGATCGGCGAAATCTCCCGCGTGTTGAAGCCGGACGGAGTGTTCGCGTGCACGGTCATCGGCGACCGCTTCCGGGAGCTGCTGACGGACGCGCGGACGTGGCGCCGCCTCGGCCTGGCGGCGGCACACCGGGCCTACGTCGCGTGGTTCAACCGCAAGGCGGCCCACTTCCACTTCGACTCTCCCGCGCGCTGGACCGAGCGCTTCGCCCGTGCGGGCCTCACGGTGCGGCGCTGGCGTTACTACATGTCGCCGGAGGCGACGCGGGCCATGCACCGCGACCACTACCTGAGCCTGCCGCACCTGGTGGCGCGCAAGCTCACGGGAAGGTGGGTCCCTTTTCCCGCTCTCACCGACAATTCCTTCTGGGCCCGGCGCTTCCGCCGGCTCGCCGACGAGCCCGAGCCCGAAGAGGGCTCGTGCATCGCCTTCGTGTGCTCAAAGTAGCCACTTCTCCTGTAGAATGAGCGCTTTAGCGCCACAATGATCCAGCCGAGCAAAGCCTGAATCGCGTGTCGACGAGCCTCCCCCGCGGGCGCGCTCGCGCGGTCCTTCTCGCCCTTCTCGTGCTCGGGGGCATTTTCCGTTTCCAGGGACTGAACTGGGACGACGGGCACCACCTCCACCCGGACGAGCGCTTCATCTCCATGGTGGAAGAGAAGATCGCGTTTCCGGCGTCGGCCGGCGCCTACTTCGACTCCTCCCACTCGAGCCTCAACCCCTACAACCGGGGGGAAGGCTCGTTCGTGTACGGCAGCTTCCCGATGGTCCTGGCCAAGACGGTGGCGCCCCTCTTCGGAAGGAGGGGCTACGACGGGACGTACCTGATCGGCCGCGCCCTGTCGGGACTCTTCGACCTCCTCACGGTCTGGCTCGTCTACCGGATCACCCGCCGCTTCACGCAGCGGCGCGCCGCGCTGCTCGCCGCCGGCCTGATGGCGTTCTGCGTTCTCGGAATCCAGCTCTCGCACTTCTGGGCCGTGGATACCACCCTGACGACCTTCAGCGCCGCCGCGTTGCTCGGGGCGGTCCGGATCGCCCAGGGGCGCTCGGGCTGGCGGGGAGAGGCGCTGGCGGGGGTCGCCCTCGGCCTGGCCATCGCGTGCAAGATCACTGCGCTCGCGCTTCTGCTGCCCCTCGGGGTCGCCCTCCTGGTTCGTCTGGCGCGGGAAAGTCCTCCCCTTGCCCGCGCCGTTGGACGCTTCGTCGCGCGCGGCCTCCTGCTCGTCGTGCCCGCGGCGGCCGTCGTGCGGATCTTCCTGCCGTACGTGTTCCTCGGCCCCAGCCCCTTCTCGTTTCGCCTCGATCCGCGCTGGGTGGACGACCTGCGCAGGATCACCCAGCTCTCGAAGTCCGTGGCCGGCTTCCCGCCCGCGCTCCAGTGGGCGGGGCGCACGCTCGCTTTCCCGGTCGAGAACTTCGTGCTCTGGGGAGCGGGCGTGTGCTTCGGTCTCGCGGCCATCGCCGCGCTGGCGTGGAGCGTCTCCGCCATCCTGCGGCGCCGCGCGTTCGACCTCGCCCCGATCGTGCTCTACGTCCTCTTTCTCTTCGGCTACCACGGCCTGACGATGGTCAAGTCGATCCGCTATTTCTACCCCGCCTACCCGTGCCTCGCCGTGCTGGCGGGAGCCCTCTTCTCGACGCTGGCGACCCGCGGGGGCTCGCCCCGCTTCGCCCGCGCCGTCGGGATCGCGGTGCTCGGAGGGACCTTCCTGTGGGCCCTGGCGTTCACCGAGATCTACCGGCGGCCGCAGAGCCGCGTCGAGGCGACGCGGTGGATCTACGCCCACGTCCGCGCGGGCAAGCACATCGTCAACGAGTCGTGGGACGACGGACTC
>DATMNJ010000194.1:0-4352 GCA_035569175.1 Thermoanaerobaculia bacterium
CGGCTGCGGGACATGAAGTGGGCGATCGCGCGCGACATCGGGCTGCTGCTTCTCGTCGCCCAGTCGCTGGCGGCGTCGCGGCGGGAGGAAAGGGTCTAGCGCGGCCGGACTTCCCGGCCATGGCTCTCAGTAAGCCAGGACCTTCCGCGCGGCGGCGAGGACCTTCTCGGAGCTGGGCAGGATCGCGCGCTCGAGGATCCGGCTGAATCCGACGGGCGTGAACTCCGAGCCGACGCGGCCGATCGGCGCGTCGAGCTCGTCGAAGGCCTCTTCCTGGATCTTCGCGGCGATCTCCCCTCCGAACCCGCCATGGACCTTGTCCTCGTGCGCGACGAGGACCCGGCTCGTCTTGCGCACCGAAGCCAGGATCGCCGAAACATCGAGGGGTACGAGGGACCGCAGGTCGAGCACCTCGACGCTCACGCCTTCCTTCTCGAGGGTGGCGGCGGCGTCGAGGGCGAAGTGGACGGGAGTGCCGTACGCGAGGATGGTCAGGTCTCGGCCCTCGCGGCGCAGGCGCGCCTTGCCGAACGGAACCGCGAAGTCCTCCGGCACGCGCGCCTTCGCCATCGGGCTGTTGTAGAGGAACTTCGGCTCGAGGTACATCGTGATGCCGCGCGAGCGCATCGCGGTGCGGAGCAGGCCCGCGGCGTCATCGGCGAACGCCGGGACGACGACCCGGAGACCGGGGAGCGTCGTGAGCCAGCCCTCGATGTTCTGCGAGTGGTAGAGGCCGCCGCCGATGTAGCCGCCGGACGCCAGGCGCACGGTGACGTTGGGGACGAACTGGCCGTTGGTGCGCCAGAATTCGTGCGACATCTCGACCATCTGCTCGGCGGCCGGCCAGAAGTAGTCGGCGAACTCGGCGCCCTCGACGACGACGCGGATCTTGTCGGAGAGGCGGGAGAAGCCGTCGGCGGTCCCCATGATGAAGTCTTCGGCGATCGGGCCGTTGAAGACGCGCGCCGGGCCGAACTCCTGCTGCATGCCCTTGGTGACGTTGAAGACCCCTCCCTTGTCGCGATAGGCCACGTCCTGGCCCCAGATGTAGGTGTCCGGGTTGTGCCGGAACTCCTCCTTGAGCGTGCCGTTGATCGCCTGGTGGAGCGTCTGCTCCTCGCCCGAGCCGTCGGGCTGCCCGTCGGGCCAGCGGTCCGAACGCCACGGTTCGGGGACGAGGTTCTCGAAGATCGTGGCGGGGTCAGGCTCGGGCGCGAGGCGCGCCCGGTCGGTCGCCTCCTCGTAGGCCTGCTCGTTCTGGAGCTCGATCGCCCGCAGGTCTTCCTCGGACAGCAGGCCGGTGTCCGAGAGGAGCTTGCGAAAGCGGGGAAGCGGATCTGACGCGCGGGCCAGGGCGAGCTCTTCCGGCGTGCGATAGAGCTCCTGCCGGTCGGAGTTGGAGTGCGAGTGGATGCGCACGCAGCGGGCGTGGACGATGGCGGTCCCGGCGCCGGTGCGGACGAAGGCCACCGCCTCCCGCATCGCGCGGAACGAGTCGAAGACGTCGAGTCCGTCGCAGTGGATGATCTTGACGTTCTTGTAGCCGCTGAAGTTGTCCGAGGCGTAGAGGTTGGCGGTCTGGTCGCTCTTGGGGACCGCGATGCCGTAGCCGTTGTCCTGGACCACGAACACGACCGGCAGCTTCTCGCGGGAGGCGCCGTTGACCGCTTCCGAGAAGTAGCCCTCCGAGGTCGAGGACTCGCCAATCGAGCAGAAGACGATGGCCTCCTCGCGGTAGGTCTTGATCGCGCGGGCTAGCCCGGCCGCGTGCTGGGAGTGGTTGGAGACGCACGACGAGACGTTCTGAATCCCGATCGAGGGCTTGGAAAAGTGGTTCGACATGTGGCGGCCGCCGGAGGCGACGTCGGTCGCCTTCGACATGCCGTTCAGGAGGATCTCCTCGGCCGTGAGACCGGCGGCGAGGCAGGTCGTCAGGTCGCGGTAGTACGGGAAGAGGTAGTCGCGGCCGGGGCGAAACGTCAGGCCGAGCGCGAGCTGGATCGCGTCGTGCCCGGCGCAGGGCGCGTGGTAGCTCCACCCGAGGCCCTGCTTCAGGTAGTTCGGCGCCTTGTCGTCGATCACGCGCCCCAGATGCATGAGCGCGTACCATTTCTTCACTTCTTCGCGCGAAACGCCGGCAAAGCGCGACTCGCGGGCCGTCTCGGCGATGTCCTGGGTCTCCGGCAACGAATCCTCCTCGACGCCCATCGCTCGGGCGACGGCGTATTTTACAGGGACCGATGAAAACCGCCGCGGACCGGCGCATATTTCTAAGCGCCCTGTTATCATCGGCTTGATGTCGTCACGCCAGCGCAGGGACCCGGCGATGGGCCGGGAGGAGTCCCTGCGGCGCGAGATGGTGGCCCGCTTCGTGGCCCCCCGCGGCGTCGACGATCCGAGGGTTCTGGAGGCCATGTCGGAGGTGCCCCGGCACCTCTTCGTGCCCGAACCCCTCCGGGCCCGGGCCTACGGCGACCACTCGCTGCCCATCGGTTTCGGGCAGACGATCTCCCAGCCGTACGTCGTGGGCGTGATGACGCAGCGCCTCGGCCTCTCGCCCGAGCACAAGGTCCTCGAGATCGGTTCGGGCTCCGGGTACCAGACCGCCGTCCTGGGAAAGCTCGCCCGCAGCGTCTATTCGCTCGAGCGGATCAATGAGCTCGCCCGCACGGCGGCGGCCACGCTCGCGTCGCTCGGCTTCCACAACGTGTCGGTGAAGGCCTTCGACGGGACCTACGGATACCCGGCCGCGGCGCCCTACGACCGGATCATCGTGACCGCCGGCACGGAGACGGTGCCCGAGCCGCTGCTCGCGCAACTGGCCGTCGGCGGCCGTCTCGTCGTGCCGATCGGCCCCAGCGGTAGACAGAGGTTGAGGGTGATCCGCCGGCGCAAGACCGACTACGCGCAGGAGGAGGGGGAAGACGTGACCTTCGTGCCCCTGCTCGGGCGCTTCGCCGGGACGCCGGCTTGATGGCGCGGCGGGCGGTCATCCGCGGCGCCGTCCAGGGCGTCGGCTTTCGTTTCTTCGCCTCGCGCGCGGCCCGTTCGCTCGGCGTGCGGGGCTACGTCCGGAACCTGCCCGACGGCACGGTCGAGACGGTCGCCGAGGGCGAGGACGCCGCGGTGATCGAGTACCTCGCCCGCCTCGAGCGGGGCCCCGCGGGAGGACGCGTGGACACGGTCGAGGTGGAGACCGTCGGCCCGAGCGACTATGCCGCCTTCGAGGTCACGGGATGACCGACTTTCGCGCGTTCGTCCGGGACGTTCCCGACTTTCCAAGCCCCGGGATTCTCTTCCGCGACGTGACGCCGCTGCTGGCCTCGCCCGACGCCTTTGCGGCGGCCGCATGGGCGATGGCGGAACCCTTCCGCGCGGCCCGGCCCGACAAGGTCCTCGGCATCGAGGCCCGCGGCTTTCTCTTCGGCACGGCGCTCGCGCGCGAGCTGCACGTCGGCATCGTGCCCGCGCGAAAGGCCGGCAAGCTCCCGCGGGCGACGGAGAGCGTCTCGTACGGGCTCGAGTACGGAAAGGACTGTCTCGAGATCCACGCGGATGCGTTCGGCCCGGGCGAGCGCGTCCTCGTCGTGGACGACGTTCTCGCGACCGGAGGGACGGCGAAGGCCGCCGCCGACCTCGCCGAGAAGCTCGGGGCCCACGTCGTGGGCATCAGCGTCTTCATCGAGCTCGGGGCCCTCGGCGGCCGCGCGCGCCTCGGCTCGCGGCCGGCGCACGCGGTGCTGATGCTATAATTCGGCCGCTCCCACAAAGACAATCGCAGCGATGGCGGCCGAAAAAATCCTGATCGTGGACGACGACGAAGACGTCCTCCTCATCGTCCAGACGATCCTCGACAACGCCGGATACACGGCGGTGCTCGCGCGCAACGGCCGCGAGGGCGTCGAGAAGGCCATCGAGGCGAAGCCCGACCTGATCCTGCTCGACGTCATGATGCCCGAGCTCTCCGGCTGGGAAGTCTGCACGACGTTGAAGAGCGCGCCCGAGACGCGGCAAATCCCGATCGCGATGCTGACCGTCAAGAGCGAGATCCGCGACCTCATCACCGGCATGCAGGTCGGAGCCGACGACTACATCACCAAGCCGTTCACCCGGAAGAAGCTCCTGTCCACGGTGCGGCGCCTGCTCGACGAGAAGCGCGACTCGCCGCCCACGTTCCTGACGACGGAGAACGAGGAAGTCCGGTTCAAGAACCTCCTCTTCGACGCGGTGACGGAGCTGCCGACCGTCCCGGTGATCGTGGACGCCTTGCGCGACCGGCTGCTCGACAACCGGGACATGGGCGTTCTCTACATCGACGTCGAGCAGTACAGCCACATCGAGGAGACCTACGG
>DATMNJ010000195.1:0-6588 GCA_035569175.1 Thermoanaerobaculia bacterium
GCGGGGTTCTTCTCGAGGTGTCCTTCGCGGCAGGCCCAGGCAAAAAAGGAGCGGAGCGTCGAGAGGTGCCGCGCGATCGAACGGTTGACGAGCTCGCCGCGATGCAGGGAGGCGAGATACGAACGCACCGCCAGGGTGTCGAGCTTTTGGAGCTGCGTCTGGCCGGCCGACCGATTGGCGAATTCCCTCTCCCAGAAGGAGGCGAAGCGGTCGAGGTCCGTGCGATAGGCCCGGACCGTCTGTGCGGAAAAGCGCCGTTCGTCGGCCAGATAGCTCTCGAACCCGTCGATCGCGCGCGAGAGCGTGACCACGCGATCAGTGTACGCCCTCGCGCTACTTCTTGGGCCCGAAGCCGCGGACGTCCTTCTTGACCAGCCCTTCGATCTGTTCTGCCGAGAGCTTCTTGCCGAAGGGCGGCATGTCCTCGTCGCCTTCGGTCACGGTCTTGATCAGCTTTTCATCGGTCTTGCTGGCCTGGAATTCGGCGTCCGTAAAGTCGCGCGCCATGAGCTGCTTGCCCTTCGCCGTCGACGCCTTGCCGTCCTCGCCGTGGCACTTGGCGCAGTACTGCTTGTAGAGCTCCGATGGGTGCGGCTCGGTCGCGAAGAGCGTGACGCCGAATGCCGCGATCGCGCCGAAGACGAGCCCCCCCAGGATCTGCGTCCGCCTGATCCTCATCCGTTCCTCGCTTTCTCGAGATCGTTCAGAATCTGCTCGGGCTCCCAGTCCGCCCCGTAGTAGATCGTCGCGAGCTTGCCCGCGGGATCGACGACCGCAACCGCCTGCGAGTGCACGATCTTTCCGTGATCGGCGTAATAGAGGACGCCGAAGGTCTCGGCCACGCGGGCGAGCGCCCGCGGGTCGCCCGTCAGGAACTTCCAGCGGGCCGGATCGGCCCCGATCTTCTTCGCATAGTCGGCGAGGACCGCGGGCGTGTCGTTTTCGGGGTCCACGGTGACGGCGAGCAGGCGGCCGAGCTTTTCCCGCGTCAGCGCGGCGTTCAACCTGGCGAACTTCGCCATCGTCATCGGGCAGGCCGTGGCGTCCGGGCAGCGCGTGTAGACGAAGGTGACGGCAACGGGCTCACCGCGAAACTCCGAGAGGCGCACGGTCTTTCCGGTCTGATCGATCAGGGCGAAATCGGGCGCGGCGTCGCCGACCGCGATCCCCTTGTTCGGCTCGGGGCTGGTCGCGTCGGACGCGGCCGTGGGCACGGACGCCGTGCCCGGCGCCGCGTAGGCCGCGCCGGCCGACTCCTCGCGGGCACGGCACGAAACGCCGGGAAAGAGGAGCCCGACCGCAACCGCCATCGCCACGGCGCCATTCATAACGGACGCCCGAGTCCCGGCTCGAAACTTTAGGAACCTCAAAGGGACCGCCGCGACGCGATGTACTCGGCCAGCCGGGCAAGATCGACGTTGCCGCCCGAAAGCACGACGCCGACCCGTTGTCCCGCGAAATCGGCCTTCCGGTGCCGCACGGCCGCCGCGGCCGCGGCGCCCGAGGGTTCGACGAGAACCTTCATCCTCTCGAGCATCCAGGTCAACGTCTCGACCATTTCGGCGTCGGAGACGAGCAGGATGTCCTTGACCATCTCCTGCACGATCGGAAACGTGAGCTTGCCGGGCGAGGTCACGCGCAGGCCGTCGGCAATCGTCGGGTTCTCGGCAACCTCGACGCGCTGTCCCGCATCGAGCGACTGTTTCGTGTCGGCCGCCGACTCGGGCTCGGCGCCGTAGATCGCGATCCCCGGCCGCAGCTTGCGGGCCGCGGTCGCCCAGCCCCCGAGCAATCCCCCGCCCGAGACCGGCACGACGACGGCGTCGAGGTCCGGGACCTCCTCGAGCAGCTCGACCGCGCCCGTGGCCTGTCCCGCCATGATGAGCTCGTCGTCGAAGGGAGGAACGAGGACCGCGCCCCGCTCGCGGCAGATCTCGTCGGCGAGGTCGTCGCGGCTCTGAGTCGCACGGTCGTAGAGGACGACCTCGGCGCCGTAGCCCCGCGTCGCGTCGATCTTCGTTTGGGGGGCGTCGAGCGGCATGACGACGGTGGCGCGGATGCCGAGCAGGCGCGAGACGAGCGCCACGGCTTGCGCGTGGTTCCCGGAGGAGAAGGCGACGACGGCCGGGACCTTCCGGCGTTCGGTCTCCGCCTTGATCTTGTTGTACGCGCCGCGGAACTTGAAAGCGCCTCCGCGCTGGAGATTCTCGGCCTTGAAGTAGACCGTCGCCCCGGACTCGTCGTCGAACTGCCGCGAGTGGAGCACGGGCGTGCGGTGCGCCACGCCGGCGAGGCGGCGTTTCGCGTCTTCGATGTCCTGCCAGGTCAGCATGGAGACTTCCTCCTCACCCCGCCCTCTCCCCCGGCTGGCGAGAGAGGGGGATTTCAAGGAGCGCCGTCTCGACGGAACTCCCTCTCCCGGCGGGAGAGGGTTGGGGTGAGGGGCGCTCGATCTGCTCCTTCCATGCCGCGATCGCCGCGAGCGCGCGGTCCACCATCTGCTGCCGGCGGACCTGCTTGTCGCGCACGGGCGAGTGCGAGGAATCCTCGATCAGCCCGAAGGTCACGTTCATCGGCTCGAACTTCTCCGACGGGGGCCTCTCCGAGCAGTGCCGCGCCAGCGAGCCGATCGCCGTCGTGTACGGCACGGGCACGGGCTCGCGCCCCTCGAGGATCTGCGCCAGGGCGAGGCCCACGGCCAGGCCCGTCGCCGCACTCTCGACGTAGCCCTCGACGCCGGTGATCTGGCCGGCGAAGAAGAGGCGCGGCTCGCGGCGCATCCGCCAGAAGCGGTCCAGGTGCGCGGGGGCGTGGATGTAGGTGTTCCGGTGGAGCATGCCGTAGCGCGCGAAGACGGCGTTCTCGAGCCCCGGGATCATCCGGAAGACGCGCTGCTGCTCGGGGATCTTCAGCTTGGTCTGGAACCCGACCAGGTTGTAGTGCTCCCTGGCGAGATCGTCCTGGCGCAACTGCACGACCGCCCAGGGGTTTCTTCCGGTGCGCGGGTCCGGAAGGCCCATCGGCTTCATCGGCCCGTGGCGCAGCGTCTCGCGACCCCGCTCCGCCATGACCTCGATCGGCAGGCAGCCCTCGAAGTAGATGCCCTTCTCGAAGTCCTTGATGGGCACCGTCTGGCCCGAGAGCAGCGCGTCGAGAAACCGCTCGTACTCCTCGCGCGAGAGCGGGCAGTTCCAATAGTCCTCGCCCCCGCCCTTGCCGTAGCGCGAGAGCGCGTACATCTTCGTGAGATCGAGCGACGAGGATTCGACGATCGGCGCCATCGAGTCGTAGAAGTAGAGGTCCTCGGTGCCGAGCAGCTCGCCGATGGCGCGGTCGAGCGCGGGCGAGGTCAGCGGCCCCGTCGCGAGCACGGCGAACCCCTCCGCGGGAATCGCTCGCGCCTCCTCGCGCACGAGCTCGATCTCCGGCCTCCCCGAGATCGCGCCGGTGACGGCCTCGGCGAACACGTTGCGGTCCATTGCGAGCGCGTCGCCGGCAGGAACCGCCGCCGCCCGCGCCGAGCGGATGACCAGCGAATCGAGAGCCTCCATCTCGCGTTTCAGGAGGCCGACCGCGTTGCGCGGGTTGTCCGAGCGGAAAGAGTTCGAGCAGACGAGCTCGGCGCACCGATCCGTCTGATGGGCGGAGGTCCCGACCTTCGGCCGCATCTCGTAGAGGCGCACGCGATGGCCCCGGCTCGCGAGCTGCCAGGCGCACTCCGAGCCCGCGAGGCCGGCGCCGACGATCGTGACGGGAGAATCGCCCATGGGGACCCGCGATTCTATCGGCATGCCGGAGCCGTCAGGCCTTGCGGCGCCGGGCCAGGGGTACGACGAAGCGGATCGAGGTCAGACGCGAGGAGAAGGCCGCGACCTTGTTGTCCACGAGCCCGGCGGCCAGGCCCCCCTTCTGCACGTCGAGCCAGAGGTAGGGGAACCGCAGCTCTTCGGCGAACGGCTTCTTCGGAAAGACGACCCACAGCGAGCCCGACGGCTCGAGACGCGGCGAGAGCTCCCGGAAGAACGCGGACAGGGATCCCTCCCCCGGGACCTCGGCCATCAGCCACGCGTGAGGGCCCGCCGGAAACGACCCGACGCGTTCGACGAGCGGGCCGAAGACCTCGCGCATCGTGCGGACGAACTCGGGCGAGCGGCCGGCGGCGTAGGCCGGCGCCGTGGCCGGCAGCGAGAACTTCTCCCAGGGAGACTTCATCGGCCGCCCGCAGCACGCGAACGCGTTCTAGGCCTTGGCGCCGCGCCGGGCGCGGGGCTTCTTCGCGGCCGCCGCGACGACGGCGCCCGGCACCTCGGGGGGAATCTCGGGAATGATCTCGAGGATCGGCGGCAGCTCTCCCGGCGGCTTCTCGAAGCCGCACTCCGGTTTGTCGCAGGCGAAGACGTTGCCGGACTTGCGCTCGCGGTAGAGCAGGTACGGATTTCCGCACTGGGGACAGGCCTCGGGGATCGGGCGCACCGAAAGCGAGAAGTCGCAGTTGGGATAGTTCACGCAGCCGTAGAAGGGGCGAAAGCGCCCGCGCCGCTCGGCGATGATGCCGCCGTCCTTCGGACACCGCACGCCCGTGTCCTTGATCGGCTTGGGCGGCTTGAACTTGCAGGCCGGGTAGTTGGAACAGGAGACGTAGGCCCCGAAGCGGCCGTGCCGGCGCACGAGCTCGTTGCCGCAGCGCGGGCACTTTTCGCCGGTCGGCTCGTCGGGACGGGCCTCGGCCTTGCCCCCGGCGACCGCGACGTTGACCACGTTGCGGCACTTGGGGTACGCCGTGCATCCGAGGAAGCTCGAGCCCGTACGGCTCTGGCGCAGCTTCATCGGCGAGCCGCACTCCTCGCACGTGGTGTTCTCGATGTCCGAAACGTCCACCACGTCTTCCTCGGGGTCGGGGATGTTGAGCGTGTACGTGCAGCCCGGGTAGCCGCTGCAGGCGACGAAGAGGCCGTTCTTTCCCATGCGCAGCTTCAGCTTCTTGCCGCACTGCGGGCACTTCTCGTCGATCGCGGGCACGACCGAGAGCTTCAGCTTCTTTGCCTGCGCCAGCGGGATCCCGGCCTTGCCCGAGACCATCCCCTCGAGCGCGCGGTTGCGGTCGCGGGTGAAGGTCTTGTCGAATTCGGAGAGCGCCTTCGTCCACGAGAGCTTGCCCTCCTCGACCTCGTCGAGCGCCTCTTCCATCCGCGCGGTGTAGGAGGTCTCGAAGAAATCGTCGAAGTACGGGATGAGCAGCTCGATGACGGTGCGCCCGAGGGCGGTCGGAATGAACCGGCGGTCCCTGCGGTGGACGTAGCGGCGTTCCTCGATCTTGCGAAGGATCTCGACGTATGTGGACGGCCGGCCGATGCCGTTTTCCTCGAGGAACTTGACGAGCGAGGCCTCGTTGAACCGGGGCGGCGGCTGCGTTTCCTTCTTTTCGGGGTTGACCGCGGCGAGCTTGAGTGTCTCTCCCTGCGTCAGCGGCGGCAGCTTCGGCGAGTCCTTGTCCGTCTCCTCCTCGTCCTCCTCGGAGATCCCGTAGGCGGCGAGGTAGCCGGAGAACTTCAGCGTCGAGCCCGAGGCCCGGTAGACGGCCCGGCCGGCCGTGATCTCGGCCGAAGTCGTGTCGTAAACGGCGGGGGCCATCTGCGAGGCCACGAAGCGCTGCCAGATCAGGCGGTAGAGCTTGGCCTCGTCGGCGGCGACGTACCTGGCGACCTCGTCGGGCGGCAGGTCGAGGTACGTCGGGCGAATCGCCTCGTGGGCGTCCTGCGTGTCCCGCCGGCTCTTGAAGTAGCGCGGCGACTCGGGCAGCGACTCCGGCCCGTACTGCCCGCCGATGAGCTCGCGGACGGCCGTCAGCGCGTCCGGCGAGACGCGCGTCGAGTCGGTACGCATGTAGGTGATCAGGCCGACCGTACCGCGGCCGGGGATCTCGCGGCCCTCGTAGAGGCGCTGCGCGATCTGCATCGTCCGCCGCACGGCGTATCCGAGGCGCCGCGCGGCAGCCTGCTGGAGCTGGGAGGTGATGAACGGGGGCGCCGGGTTCTTGCGGCGCTCGGACGACTCGACCGAGGCGACCTTCCAGGTTGCGCCGGTGACGTCGTCGCGCACCCGCATCGCGGCCGCCTCGTCGGCCAGGCGCGGGTCCGAGCCGTCGAACTTCAGCTTCTCGCCCTCGAACGAGGAGAGGCGGGCCGAGAAGGGCGGCGGCGTCTTGCCTTCGAGGGTGGCGTCCATGGCCCAGTACTCGATCGGGACGAAGGCCTCGATCTCGTTCTCGCGCTCGCAGATGATCCGCAGGGCGACCGTCTGCACGCGGCCGGCCGACAACCCGCGCCAGATCTTCTTCCAGAGCAGGTCCGACACTTCGTAGCCGACGAGCCGGTCGATGATGCGCCGCGCCTGCTGGGCGTTGACCAGGCGCTCGTCGATCTCGCCGGCGGCGTCCATCGCGGCGAGCACCGCCTTCTTGGTGATCTCGTTGAACCGGACGCGGCGGAAGATCGCCTTGCCGGCGCCGGGTTTCAGGGCTTCCTGGAGGTGCCAGGAAATCGCCTCGCCCTCGCGATCGGGGTCGGCGGCCAGATAGACGCTGTCGGC
>DATMNJ010000196.1:0-2661 GCA_035569175.1 Thermoanaerobaculia bacterium
GCAGGCGGGAGAATACCGGTTCGCGCGGCCGGAGCGGCTCTCGGTCGTGATCGCGCGGATGGGCCGCGGCGACGTGCTGCGTCACGCGATCGTCGTGCCCGAAGGCCTGACGGCGGAGGAGACCTTCGAGCTCTTCTGGAGCCGCGGGATCAGCCGCCCCGAAGCCTTTCGCAACGCCCTCCACAATCCGGATTTGATCACCTCGATGGCCCGGGGCGCGCCCGACCTCGAGGGGTTTCTCTTTCCCGACACGTACCTGGTCACGCGCTCGACCTCGGCCCGACAGATCGTCGAGACGATGCTCGCGAACTTCCGGCGGCATTTCACGCCGGACATGCGCACCAGCGCCCAGGCGGCCGGGCTCTCCGAGCGCGAGGCCGTGTGCCTCGCCTCGATCGTCCAGAAGGAGACCTCGCTCGACCGCGAAGAGGCGCTCATCGCCGGGGTCTATTGGAACCGGCTGCGGCACCACATGCGCCTCCAGGCCGACCCGACCGTGACGTACGCCCTGAAACGCGACGGGAAGTGGACGGGCACACTCTACCGGTCGGACTACGGCTATGCGTCGCCGTACAACACGTACCTCGCGGAAGGGCTGCCTCCCGGTCCGATTTGCAACCCCGGACTCGACGCGCTCAAGGCCGCAGTCTCGCCCGCCCGGACCGAATACCTCTACTTCGTCGCCGACCGCAACGGCGGCCACACGTTTTCGCGGACTTTCCAGGAGCACCTCGACGCCATCGCCTCGGCGCGGCGGCAGCGGGCCAACGGGTCGGCCGAGACCTCCGAGGCCCACGCTCGAAATTCGGGCACCTAGCCGCCGCGCTCCTTGACCATCCGGCGCAGGCGCGCCACAATCCGCCCACACTCCTCGATGACTACGGAACAACTGCCCCGTCCGTTCGGACAGTACACGCTGACCGCGGCCCTGGGGTCGGATGCGCTCGGAAGCGTCTACCGGGCCGTCCGGACGACCGACGCCCGCCCCTTCGCGCTGCTGCGCGTGCTCGAGTCGCCGGAGATCGCGGCCGAGCCCATTCTCGAGGCGATCGAGGAAAGCGGCGAGGTCCACGAGTTCCTGAAGCATGCGGCCATCGTCCGCGGCGTCGAGATGGACGCCGTCGACGGGACTCCGTACCTCGCCTGGAATCAACCGAACGGCCGGACGCTCGATGCCCTCATCGCCAAGTGCCGGGGCCTCGGCCGGAAGCTCCCGGTGGAGCACGCGCTGCTGATCGCCGAGAAGATCGCGACCGCGCTCGATCACGCGTACAACACGACGATCGACGGCGACCGCACGCTCCACGGCCTCGTCTGGCCCGGCTTCGTGGCGATCTCCGACGACGGGGAAATCCGCCTCGGCGGATTCGGCCTGGCGACGGGCGTCTTGCCGTCGCTGCGAAAGCCCCGCATCGCCGCGGAGATCGCGCCTTACCTGGCGCCCGAGGAGCGCGAGCGCGGGGCCGCGGGCAAGAGCTCGGACGTCTACTCGGTCGGCGTCATCCTGCTCGAGCTGCTCTCGGGCCAGCCGACGCCGCCGGATCCGCTCGCGCTCGTCAAGGGCGTGGCCGGAACGCCCCCGCCTCCGGTGCTGCCCGAGATCCTGACCGTCCTGCGCATGGCGCTCGCGCCGGTCGAGGGCCGCTACAAGACGAGCGGCGAGCTGCGCCGGGAGCTCGGAAAGCTCCTCTTCTCCGGGCCCTACTCCCCGTCCACGTTCAACCTTGCCTACTTCCTGAACGAGCTTTTCCGCGGCGAGATCGAAGCCGAGACGCAGGCGCGGCTGGCCGAGGGTGGCGGAGACGAGGCGATGCCGGCGGCCACCGTCGCGCCGCGCCCGGACCAGGCGTCGGCAACCAGACCTGCGGCGCCGAGCCCTGCCGTGAAGTCGCCGGCCGCTCCGACGATCGCCCCCCCGTCGCTCTCGGTTGCCGGGCCGTCGGGGCGCGGTCCCGTGGTCGTCGTCGGGATCCTGATCGCCGCGGCGATCGGCGCAGGCGCGTACTACTTCCTGGCCCGCAAACCTGCCGCCGGAGGGACGGTCGCATCCGCCCCGGCCCAGGCCGGAAGAGCCGTTCCCACGCTCCTGCCCGAGCTCGCGGCGACGCCTGCCGCACCGACGGCCGCGATGTCGGAGGCGGAGTTTCGCGAAGAGGTGGCCCGGCGCCTCGCTCTCGAGGTCCAGAAGCTGGAGGCCCGGACGCGGGTCCGGCCCGCCGTCCCCGCCCCGATCCCGGCCGCGACTCCGGCCAGCGCGCCGCCTCTCGAGGAGGCGACCGCGGCCCCGGCACCGACGGCGACGCCTGCCGGGTCCCCCCCACAGGTCGTCGAGGCGTCCGCGAGGCTCGAACCGACGGTCCCGCCGACCGCGGCCCCCGCGCCGAAGAAGCCGGCTACCCGCGAGGGCGCGCTCGTGGCGCTCGAAGACGCCGACACGCCGCCCAAGATCGCGCACGTCGTCAAGCCCGTCTACCCGCCCCTCGCCATGCAGGCGCGCGTGGGCGGCATCGTCGTCCTGCGCGTTCTCGTCTCCGAGAAGGGCTTGCCCGCCGAGATCACCGTGCTGCGCGAAGGCCGCGCCGGACTGACCGAAGCCGCCGTCCGGGCCGTGCGGGGCTGGACGTTCGAGCCTGCCTCGAAGGACGGCGTCCCGGTCAAGAC
>DATMNJ010000197.1:0-13284 GCA_035569175.1 Thermoanaerobaculia bacterium
CCCGGGCGCGCAAAGCCGTCTTTCTCGAGAAACTCGTACAGCAGGACCAGGCCGCTGCCCGAAAGGATCCGCTCGCGCGTCGCGCGCCCGAACCGGCCGCGCAGGAACCCAACGAGGCGGTCTTCGAGGGCGGAGCGAGGCCCGAAATCCACGTGTCCCCCCTCGGAGGAGACGACGGTCTCGACCTCGCCGACTCGCACGAGGACGGCCTGGCCGAGACCGGTTCCTGCGCCGAGCAGCGCAATCGGCCCCATCGGGTCCGGCCGGCCCCGGGCGAGCGTGGCGACCTGGCGCGGGCCGAGGAATCGCAGGCCGAGCGCGTTCGCTCCGAAGTCGTTGACGAGGGCGACGTGGCGGATCCGAGTGCTCCGGGCGAGGCGGCGTTCGTCCAGGCGCCACGGCAGGTTGGTGATCTTCGACCTGCCGGCACGCACGGGCCCCGCCACCCCGAAGCCGGCGGCCGCCGGGCGCACTCCTTCCCCGGCGAGAAATTCGGCGATGATCTCTTCGAGCCCGTCGTGCTCGGCGCTGCGGTACCGCTCGAACCGCACCACTCGACAGCGGCGGCGGCCAACCTCGACGATGGCCAGGGCCGTCTTGGTTCCCCCGACGTCTCCGGCCAGAACACGCACGGGCGGCAAACTACCACCGCGCGCCGCGGGAAGTGGCTTAGCATCTCCGGGCGCTCGGACGCGGACCTGGCCGGGCCCTCAACTCGCGCAGATAAAAAAAAGCCCCGGGACGGGGTGGGGCCGCCCGGGGGGCGAAAGGAGGAGGTTGAGAGATTCCTTTGCTCGCGTTCCGAGAGTGCAAGTGCGTGGCCATCTCTGGCCAGGCAGGCAAGATTAGTATTTTCAGATACTTAGGAATTCGTCACGGCAGCCGTATGACGCGAATTGTCAGCAATTCTGGGAGCCTGACTGCGACTAATTGCGGTCCCGGGCTTCGGGCGGCGTTGCGCCACGTCCTCGTCGCCGTCGGATTCGGCGCTCTGCTCTCCGTCGCCGGCTGTTCGTACATCTTCTCGGAGAAGCGAACCGTCTATCACTACGAGCCGACCTACGGCGTCGATAGCCCGGAATTCCTGCGCTCGCTCGATGGCTTGGGAACGGAGATGGTCCCCGGCAACCGCGCGGGCATTCTCGAGAACGGGGACGAGATCTTTCCCGCCATGCTCTCGGCGATCGCCCGCGCGCAGCGCTCGATCAACCTCGAGATCTACATCTTCGACCACGGGACGATCGCCACGCGCATGGCCGCCGCCCTCGCCGAGCGCGCGCGTGCGGGCGTCGAGGTGCGGATCCTGGTGGATGCGTTCGGGTCGAGCCTCGGACCCCTCGAGCCCGAGCTGACCGCGGCGGGCGCGATCGTCCGCGTCTACAAGCCGCTCAAGCTCTACTCGATCGACAGTGTCGGAAAGCGGACGCACCGCCGGATCCTCACCGTCGACGGCCGGATCGGTTTCTGCGGAGGCGTCGGAATCGACGACCGCTGGAGGGGCGACGCGCGCGACCCCACGGAGTGGCGAGACACCATGATCGAGATCGAGGGCCCGGTCGTGGTCCAGCTGCAGCACGTCTTCACGCAGGACTGGGTCCACACGACGGGCGACGTCCTGAACGGGGACCGCCAGTTTCCCGTGGTCGCGCCGGCAGGCTCGATGCTCGCGCAAGCCATCGCCGCGTCGCGGGCCGATTCGATCTCGATGTCCAAGCTCGTGCTCTACATGGCGATCCAGGCCGCGCGGCGCAGCATCTGGATCGAGAACGCGTACTTCGCCCCCGACCGGCAGATCCGCGAAGGCCTCGCCGCGGCGGCGCGGCGCGGCGTGGACGTCAAAATCATCGTGCCCGGCGCGCACACGGATGCGCCCAACGTGCGGCTGGCGGCGCACTACCACTACGGGGACCTCCTCGCCGCCGGCGTCGCCATCTACGAGTACCGGCCCACGATGATGCACAACAAGGTGATGGTCGTCGACGGCATCTGGTCGACGATCGGTTCGATCAACTTCGTCAACCGCTCGATGACGAAGAACGCCGAAGTCAACCTCGCCGTGTACGACCGCGCCTTCGCCGCGGAGGTCGAGAAGATGGTGCTCGTGGATCTCGCGCGGTGCGACGTCCTGACCCAGGCCGAGTGGAAGAAGCGAGGCATCTTCACGCGCGCCGGCGAGCTCTTCTTCTTTCTGTTCTCCGAGAACTACTGAGAGGGCCACTGTGCCGCTTCGGGTAGGATCTCCCGCAGTGCTCGAACACCTGCTCGCGCTCGACCGGCCCCTGATCGTCTTCGACACGGAGACGACCGGGACCAATCCGCGTGCCGATCGGATCATCGAGATCGCCTGCCTCAAGGTGTACCCCGACGGGCGCCGGGAGCAGTTCCTGCGCCGGGTGAACCCGGGCATTCCGATTCCCCAGGCCTCCACCGCCATTCACGGGATCAAGGACGCCGACGTCGCCGCGGCGCCGCGTTTCCGCGAGATGGCGGCGGAACTGGCCGCGTTCCTCTCGGGCTCGGACCTGGCGGGCTACAACATCGCGGGGTTCGACCTCCCGGTCCTCCGGGCCGAGTTCCTGCGCGCCGGCGTGGCCTTCGACGTGTCGGAACGGCGCCTCGTGGACTCCCAGCGGATCTTCTTCGCCCGGGAGCCCCGGCACCTCGCGGCCGCGGCCCGTTTCTACTGCCAGTCCGAGCACGCGGGCGCGCACGGCGCGCTCGCCGACGCCGAGATGACCCTGCGCGTGCTGGAGGGACAGCTCGAGCGCTACGCGGAGCTGCCGCGTTCGGTCGGCCAGTTGCACGAGCTCTTCTGCGCCGGCATCGACCAGGACATGGACCCGGAAGGGCGGATCCGTCTCGTCAACGGGGAGCCGACGATCAATTTCGGCAAGAACCGCGGGCGGATGTTGCGAGACCTCGCACGCGAAGAGCCCGGATTCCTGCGCTGGATCCTGAAGGGTGATTTCTCCGAGCCGGTGAAGACGATCGCCCGGAAGTACCTGCCGGAGGGGCAGTAGGCGGACGGCAAGCGGCCTCTTGCGGCCCGGTCACTTCTCCTTCGATCCCGCCTTCCGGAACCTCAGAGTCTCGCCGCTGTCGCCGTTGCGCAGGCGGATGCTGCCTGGCTCGATCTCGACGCTCCACTTGCCGACGGCCCCGCGGATCGCCAGCGCGCAGGTCGTCGAGCCCAGCGTGTCGCCGGCGAAGCCGTCTCCCCGCGGGTTCATCACGAAGCTGCATGCCGAGGAGAGCTCCCGCTCGGTGAAGCGGCCCGCGTCGTTCGAGAGCGCGGAGACCTGGGGGTTGAAGTGCGGGATGTACGTGAAGTAGACGTCCTTGCCCTGGGTCTCGAGGCGGATGACGCCCTGTTGAAAGATGTTGTCCTTCTCGAAGGTCCCCGTCACCGAGAGGAACAGGTCGTACGGATGCGCGGGCTCCAGGGTGACCGGCGAGAGCTTGAGGGTCAGGTGATTTCCCGGAGTCGCGCCGCCGTAGGCCCCGGAGAGCATCGACGAGATCTGGTAGACGCGCGCATCGGCCTGGGCCAGCGCCAGCGGCGCAAACGCGGCGGCGAGCACGAGGGCGGAGGCGAGGCGTTTCTTCATGATTCCTCCTGAGACTGCGATTCTCGTTCCAACCCCCGCCGCGCCCGCTCCGGCGCTAAGGGCGGCGCCAAGTACCGGAAGCACATCGGTTAGGGTCCTCCCCCCCCGAAGTCCAAGGAGTTGCCAAGGGTGCCCGGCGTCCCCGCCGGGGGACGAAATACCCCGTTTGCGGGCAGGGCGCGCAGTCCCTTGACCGTCCGCTCGAGGGCCTTCTGATACGCCTCCGTCAGCGATTCCTTCTCGTTGTCCGACCCGCGATAGTTGGGCCGCGAGACCTCCTCGTTGGCCTGGAACTCGGTCAGCGTCCCGCCGCCCGCGGTCTGGGCACGCACGCTCCATTCGACGGCGGCCTCCCAGGAGACGCCTCCGTCCAGATATGACCGGAAGCGAGCAATCTCGATCACGACGGAATCCGTACCCGCGGACGTGCCCACGGTCCACTTGCAGCCCGGGAAGGACTTCTGGATTCCGTCGCGGATCGCGGCGACGGCCTTGTCGGAGCCCTCGCGCTCGGCGCGCCGGTCCAGGATCTCGAGGGTCCATGCGGAGCGGCCCCCGGGACAGCTGACCTCGGGATCGGAGTACGTCGCGGGCCGCACGGTCGCGGGCCCGCAAGCCGCCGAGAGTGCAGCGACGCATCCGACAAGAAGGGCGGCCTGGCGCATGGCGTTTCTCCTAACGCGGGGGCGAAGCCCGCTTCTTCCGGATCTTTCGCGCCGTCGCGCGCGGGGCGCCGGAGTACATCGCGGCCATCGCCCGCGCTTCGGCGGCGAGGTCCGCGACGAGCTCGGGCGGGGAGAGCGCCGCGGCATGCCGTCCGTACGCGAGGATGAAGCGGCGCGCCTCGCGCAGCGACTCGGCCGGCAGCTCGAGGATGGCCGAGCCGTCGCGATCCGTCTCGATCTTCTGCTGCGGATGCCAGACCATTTCCCGTACCTCGTCGGAGATCTCGGGGGAGAAGCGCACGCGAAAGCGGAAGGCCCGGCCTTTTCCCACGAAGAGCCCGAAGGTGTTCCGAAAGAACTCATCGGCGTCGAACGCTTTCGGAATCGCGTAACGCTCGGCGGTCAGCCGCGGACTCTCGATCCGCGCGAGGTAGAAATTCTTGACCTGGTCCTGGGCCTGGTCTTCGGCGAGCACCATCCAGTCGCGGCCGGCGAGGACGAAGGCATACGGGCGGATGACCCGGGGCTCTCCCGGACCCTCGCCGGGGCGGCGATAGCGGATCGAAAGGGCGATTCCCTTCTGCAGCGCTTCGGCGACGGCCTGCCACGTGTCTTCGCGCACCGGGCGAAACGCCGTGGCCCGCAGCGCGAGCTTCTCCCGGACGATTTCGGGGCGCAGCCGCACGGCCGGCGGCATGAGACGCGCGAGGCGCTCGTAGCAGGAGCGCAGGCTCCGTGCGAGCGGCGTGCCGCCGAGCAGCTGGAGGACCTGCGCGGCGACCCCGATCGAGAAGAGGTCCTGGCCGTCCACCGGCAGGAACGGGAGCACGTAGTCCTCGCGCGCATAGACGTAGCCGTTCTCCTCGCGGCGGAATTCGATCGGCGCCTCGAGCTCGTCGCGCAGGTAGTCGAGATCGCGTTGCACCGTCTTCGAGGAGACCGAGAGCTCCGTGGCGAGCGAGCTCGTGTTGGGGTGTCGGCCTTCCTTGATCTCGTGGTGGATGATCTGGAGGCGGCGCCAGAGCGGCCGGTCTTTGAAGGCGCCTTGTCGACCCACGGCGCGATTCTCGGGGCAGGCGCGCGGGAGCGCAACGACGGAGTGTCAGAAAGTGTCTTCGGTGTGCGGGCCGACACCAACCCGCCTGTCAGCCGTCGCCCCGCGGACTTTCTCAAGCTACTGAAAGCAGGGGTCTTGCTCGCCGGGTCGTGGGTGGCCCGCCGCTTGCTCGATACCAAGCATCATGCACATCCCCTACGACCTCGAGTTCGTCGAGAATCGGCCGGCGGTCGCGGCACGGGCCGTCGCTCTGCACCAGCCGCTCTGGCGCGGCGAGCGTCCGGCCGGGCAGCGTGATGCGCTGGATCGGCTGCTCCACTGGGCGTTCCGGATTCTGCGGCGCATCGAGAGCCAATAGGAATCGGTCGTCTCGACCGAGATCCGGAATCGGAGCTCCGGCTCTACTTGAGCAGGGGCAGGATCTCCTTGGCCGTTCCGGCTTCCTTGCCGTTGGGCTCGAGCTCCAGGTACTTGGCGAGGTGCTCTTTCGCCGAGGCCTTGTGGTTGAGATTGAACGCGGCCATGCCGAGGTAGAACTGCGCGTTGGCGTAGTCGGGCTTCGCCTCGACGGCCTTGGTCAGCATCGCCTCGGCATCCTTCATCTTCCCCTTGTTGTAGGCCTCGATGCCCTTGCTGTAGAGGATGTCGGGCGAGTCGGGGTTGGCTTCCGCGTTTTTTGCGGTCCACTCGGCCGCGGCCTTCTTGTCGCCGGACGCCCGGGCCGCATCCGCGAGCATCGGGTAGAGGTTCGTGAGCGTCGGATCGAGATCGACGGCCTTCTCCCCGTACTCGAGGGTCTTGGCCCAGTCCTTCTTCCCATAGGCGAGGCTTGCGAGCGCCTGCCACCCGGCCGGAAGGTCGGGATTTTTCCCGACGGCTTCCTGGAACTTCGCCTCGGCCGTCCCCTGGTCGCCCTTGTTCATCGCGTCGACGCCGGCGTTGAAGGCCTGGACCGCCAACTCGTTGCCCGAGGGAGCCGGTGCGACGGGCGCGGCGCCCGGCGCCCGTTTCGCCTCCGACGGCTTCGAGAGCTTGATGTCGATGATGGCCTGGTCGTTGATCGGAATCTTCTTGTCCTCGCTCGCGGTGACGAAGCCTTCCTTCTCGAAGGCGATGTGGTACGGCATCGTGCAGTCCGGCAGCACCATGCTGTACTTGCCCTTGTCGTCCGTCTTGTTCGCCAGCTTGAAGGTCGTCCTGCTCGGCGTGGTCACGATCACCGCCACGCCGTCGATTCCGGCTCCCGAGGAGTCGGTCACCGTCCCGAGAAGCCGGCACTGGGCTCCGGCCTGGAGAAATGCGGCCGAGAGAAACACCCCGAGGGCCGCGGCCATCCTCACCGTGATTTTCATCGTCTGTCCTCCGGCGGCTCGCCTTCGTCCCGGCTCGCCGCCCTTTGGTCCGGATTCTATGGGAGTCCGGCCCCGGAAAGGAAAACGCGCCGGGCGGCGGGGGATTCCGGGACGGAACGGCTTCTTCGGGCTAGCCCGGGGCGTGCCGGGGCGCCGCCGAGATCCGCGGCAGCGCGTCCAGCACCTCGGCGACGGCGCCGTAGCGTCCCATGGGCATGACGTGGATGCCGCGCGCGAGGCCTGCGATTCCCGCCGCCAGCTCCCGTGCAATCGCGATCCCTTCGGCCCTCTCGTGCTCGGCGCCCTTCTCGGCGGCGCGGCGCATCCGCTCCTGGATCTCGGGCGGGACGACGATGCCGGGTACCTCGTTGGCGAAGAAGAGTGTCTGCTTGAGCGAAAGCAGCGGGATCAGGCCGACGAGCACCGGGATCGCGCGCGCCTCGGGCCGCTCGAGAAAGCGCGCGAGGGCCGCGAGGTCGTAGACCGGCTGCGTCTGGGCAAAGGTCGCGCCCGCCTCGATCTTGGCGCGCAGCTTCGAAAACTCCACGTCCTGATCGGCGGCGGCCGGGTTGGCGGCGCAGGCTACGGCAAAGCGCGTCGAAGCGCCGATCGCGTTGCCGGCCAGGTCGGCGCCGGCGTTCAGGCCCTTGGCGATGCGCAGCAGGCCGAGGACATCCACCTCGGAGACCTGTTTGGCTTGCGGGTAGTCGCCGATCTTGAGCGGATCGCCGCCGAGGCACAGGATCGCCTTGACGCCGAGCCCCGCCGCCCCGAGCAAGTCCGACTGCAGGCCGAGGACGTTGCGGTCGCGCGTCGTGATCTGGACCACGGCGTCGAGGCCCGTCTCCCGCTGGATGAGCGCGGCGACGGCGATCGAGGACATCCGCAGGCGCGCCATCGGGTTGTCCGTGACGTTGACCGCGTCCACGCCTGCCGCCTTCATGAGGCGGGCTCCCTCGATGGCCGCGGAGGAATCGGCGCCCTTCGGGGGCTCGACCTCGGCCGTGATCACGAACTCCCCGGCGTCCGCGAGCTTGCGCTTCAGGCGAGAGGTTTCGACGGAGGCCTCGGCGACGTGCTCGACCTCGGCCTCGACGACGACGGAGACGGGGCGCGCGGCGAGGACGCGCCGGGCGCCGGAGATCTCCCGGGCCATCGCGCGGATGTGCTCGGGAGTCGTTCCGCAACAGCCGCCCACGATCGCGGCTCCGGAAGCGACGAAGGCCGCCGCGTACTCGCGCAGGTAGTCGGGAGACGAGAGGTAGACGTTGCGCCCGTGCACGACGCTCGGGTAGCCGGCGTTCGGCATGACCGAGAGGGGCACGGCGATCGACGCCGGCAGTTTCGAGAAAATGTCGTGGGTCTCCTGCGGCCCGAGGGTGCAGTTCATCCCGACGGCGTCCGCGCCGGCCAGCGCCAGGGTGGCGAGGGCGTGCGCGGCGGCCTCGCCGAAGGCGGTGCGGCCGTCGGCGAGGAAGGTCATCTCCGCCACGATCGGAATCGCGGAGGAAAGCCCCCGCACCGCGCGCACGGCCTCGGCCGCCTCGAGCAGGCTGCCGAAGGTCTCGAGCAGGATGAGGTCCACGCCCGCGTCGAGCAGCGCCCTCGCCTGCTCCTCGAAGATCTCGCGCACCTGCGTGAGCCGCAGCGAGCCATACGGTTTGACGAGAGCGCCGAGCGGCCCGAGCGAGCCGGCGACGAAGACGAGCTCGCCGGACGCCGCCTCGCGTGCGAGGCGGGCTCCCTCGCGATTGATCTTTTCGAGCGAGTCCGCCCACTCGTGCGCCGTGAGCTTGACCCGGTTGGCGTCCCAGGTGTTCGTCGTGATGATCCGCGCTCCGGCGGCGATGTAGTCGTCGTGCACCTCGCGAACCGAATCCGGGTCCGAGAGGTTCAAGGGCGACCGGGCCTGGTCGGCCGAGGCCCCGCGCGAGGTCAGAAGCGTCCCCATCGCCCCATCGGCGAGGAGGACCTCCTCGGCAAGCGCCTTGCGGAAGTCTGACTTGGGGCTCACGGTTCACGGCTCACGATTCGCGCTAGAATAACTCGTCCTCGCGGGTCGGGCGCTCCATCGGCTCCTCGAAAGGAGCCGCCGATGAACCCGATTCCTGCTCTCGTTCTCCTGTTCCTCCTCGCCGGAGATCCTCCCGACCGGCCCTGGGGCGAAGTGCGCCTCACGGTCTTCCGGGACCCGTACACCTCGAGCGACCAGGTCACGCTCTGCCGCGTCCGTGCCGACAACCAGGGCGGGAAGCGCTGGTCCGGCAAGGCGCTCGCCTTCGAGGTCCGGGCGGTCGGAGCCTCGCCCGCAGTCCGGGCGCGCGGGCGCTTCGGCCTGATGCTCGAGCCCCATGGCTCGCTCGAAACGCTGGTCGCCCTGCCGGGCCGCCACGACCGGTTCGAAGTGGTGCCGCTGCCGTCGCGCGACCAGGAGGACCGGGAGCAGAAGGTGCGCCGAAAGCCGTCGCACCGCAAGCCCCGGCCGGGCCGAGCCGGCAGCTGATAGCTGACAGCCGACAGCTCGACAGCCTACAATGACCGCCGATGAAAATCCTCGTCGTCGGCGGGGGAGGGCGCGAGCACGCGCTGTGCTCCTCGCTGCACAGGAGCCCCCTCGTCGAGGAAATCCTGTGCGCGCCGGGCAATCCAGGCATCGCGGAGGTGGCGGACTGCCTGCCCGTCGCCGCCGGCGACATCGTGGAGATCGCGGATCTGGCCGAGAAGCTCCGCGTGGACCTGACGGTCGTGGGACCGGAGTTGCCCCTGTCGCTCGGAATCGTCGACGAATTCACCAAGCGCCAGCTCCCGATTTTTGGACCGTCGCGGCTGGCCGCGCAGATCGAGACCTCGAAGGTCTTCTCGAAGGAGTTCTTCCGGCGCCATGGGATCCCCACGGCCGAGTCCGCCGTGTGCCAGACGGCCGAGGAGGCGCGAAAGGCGATCAAGCGCTACGGCTTTCCGGTCGTCCTCAAGGCCGACGGCCCCGCCGCGGGCAAGGGCGTGCTCATCGTGGAGTCCGACGAGGACGCGGAGCGCGCGCTGCGCCTCTTCTTCCAGGAGAGGGTCTTCGGCGCCGCGGGAGATCGGATCATCGTCGAGGAGTTCCTGCGCGGCCAGGAATCGTCCTTCCTGGTTCTGTTCGATGGCGAGGTCGCCGTGCCGCTGCCCACGGCGCGCGACTACAAGAAGGTCTACGACGGTGACCGGGGTCCGAATACGGGAGGCATGGGTGCCCACTCGCCGGCCGGTGTCCTGAATGCCGAAGCGGCATCGCAGGTCTTGAAGGACATCCTGTGGCCGACCTTCCGGGGCCTGCAGGCCGAAGGGCGCGGCTTTCGAGGTGTCTTGTACGCCGGGCTCATCCTGACGGAATCGGGCCCGAAGGTGCTCGAGTACAACGCCCGCTTCGGAGACCCCGAGGCGGAGGTCATTCTGCCGCGGGTGACCTCCGACATGGCCGAAGTGCTGCTGGCGGCGGCCCGCGGCGGGCTCGAGCGTTTTCTCCCGCTCGAGGTCAAGAGCGAGGCGTGCGTCGGGATCGTGCTGTGCGCCGGAGGATATCCGGGCAACCACGAGCGCGGCCACCCGATCACCGGCCTCGCCGAGGCGGCGCGGATGCCGGGGGTGGAGGTCTTTCATGCGGGCACGGCGCGCGACGGCGACCGGCTCGTCACGGCCGGAGGCCGGGTGCTGGTGGTCACGGCCATGGCGGCCTCGATGACCGAGGCAGCCGTCCGCGCCTACGAGGCCGCCGACCGGATCCACTTCGAAGGCAAGCAGATGCGCCGCGACATCGCCGCCGGCGGGATCCGGCCGAGCCGAATCTAAGCGTCGCCTCCGCTCCGCGCGGGAGCCTGCGCCTTCGGCGCACCGCCGAACGGCTTGCCCAAAAGGGTTCGACCGTTCGGCTGGCTCCCTCGCTCCGCTCCGGTTCCCGCGGCGTACGCCTCCTCCCTCCCTTCGGTCGGGAGACTTCGTACGCCGCGTGCAGCTAGCGACGATGCGGTTGAAAAGGGAGCCGTCCCGCGGCTATCGGTTCGCGGCGCGAATAGTCTCCCGAGCGAAGCGAGGGAGGAGGTTCGCGCCGCGGGAGCCGGAGCGCAGAGAGCGGGTCAGGCGGGCGGTCGAGGGATGTCCCCGAGCCGCCCGCCGGTGCGCCCAACGGGCGCAGACCCGCGAACGAAGCGACGGCGACGTTCTAGAAGCACCCGGATGCGCACGACATCTCGTGGTAGCGCGTGTCGAGCGAGTCCGTGTCCTGGTCGAGGATGAATCCCTCCACCGTGGCCGCGTTCGTCGTAGCGTTGCGCGTGTCCACGAAGACGATCGCCGAGGTCACGCCGGTGACCGCCGCGGCGTTGAAGAGGTCGTCGATGAACCGCAGCTCGCCGGGCGCGAGGTCCGACAGCGTGAGCGCGTTTCCGACAGGCAACCCGCTCGACGGATCGTAGAGCGTCACGTCCACGGTCACGGTGTCCCCCGTGCCCATGGCGTCGGTGTTGTGAATGCCCAGCGTCGAGGAGATCGATCCGGCCTCGGCGCTCCGGGCCCCCGCGGTGGTGTTGCGCGCGGTGCCGACGAGAGAACCGGTCGCCGACTGGAAGAAGAGCGACACCTGCTGGCCGCAGCCGACCGTGCCGCGCGTCGGATCCACCTCGGAAACGCGGTTGTACGTGTTCGCCGCGACCGTCCCCTCCCAGCCCTGCTGAGACGGAAGGTTCGAGAACGTCACGAGCAGCGTCCCGCTCGAATCCGCCACGGCCGACTGGGGCAGGTCGCCCAGCGAGCCGAGGTAGCCGACGATGTCGTCCTGGTGGAAGTTGGCGAAGTGCTGGAGGCTGATCGTCCGCTGCTGCGTGCAGCCGACGAAGGCCCCCGCGCTCGAGTAGCAGTACTGGACGACCGCGTTGACGCCATCGGTGGACGTGTTGTTGGAGATGTCGACGGATGTCCGCAGGAACGCGTTCGGCGTCAGCAGCTGGGTCGCCTTGGTCGTCGGGGCTCCGAGTGAAGAAGGGGCCACGAACGTGGTCGTGTCGAATCCGCCCGGCTCGTTGCCCGCGTCCTTGTGGTACGTGTGCGTGGCGCCGGTGGCGTTCTCGACGACCGTGAGGTCGTAGATCAGGTCGGTGAGGTGGCCGTAGAAGACCCAGAACGCGCCGTTGAGGGGTCGGCCGTCGAGGATCTTGACGAACACTTCGGGATTGCTGGGATTCGAGGTGAGCGAGGGCAGGGAGAAGTAGCCGAACGTGTCGGTCTGCGGCAGCGCGACGCCCGGCCCCGTCACGTTGCCATTGTGCTGATCGGTCGCGACGAGCGTCACGTTGAAGCTGTGCGCGGCGTTGAGGACGAGCGTGTTGCCCTGGCCGCCGTCGGCCGGCGCAAAGCTCTGGACGTAGGGCACCTCGACCGAGTAGCTGGACGTGGTCACGGCGCCCGCAGCCTTGGGATCGGCGCCGCGCAACGGGACGCGGGAGATCCGGGCGCGGCGCGCGGTCGGCGGCGCCTCGGCCGCCGAGACGATGCTGGCGAGTCCGGCGACGGCAAGGGACGCGACGAGAACGTGGCGCGAGAGCTTCATGTCCGGATTCTCCTCGGGGCTTGGGCCCCGCGTTTGGGTAACGGTCCGAACTCTAGCAAAAACCGATCCAGGAGCCGGTCCTGCGTCGGGAGGAACTTGTGTGGGGCGACCGTCCCAATCCGGTGACGTCACTGTTTCCTTTCCGACTCCGCGGCGCTCGACCGATCACCCAAATCCCCTTCGGGCTACACTGGCGCCGTGCGCGCCGCCGCGGTCGTCCGCATCCTGACGGGCCTCCTCTTCACGGCGGAGGGTCTTTCGAAGTTGACCGGCGATTTCGTCCGGGGCGGCTTCGCGAAGGACGTCGGCCGGATTGCGGCGGGTTCCTTTCCGTTCTGGAAGCACTTTCTCGAGGCGGCCGTCGTGCCCCACGCGGACGCCTTCGGCTGGCTGGTGGCGCTCGGCGAGCTCGCCGTGGGAATCGGCCTGCTGGCCGGGTTCCTGACGCGGATCGCCTCCGCGGGCGGGGCGCTGCTGATGCTCTCGATCGCCCTCGGCCAGGCGAAGCCCGAGGCCGGGGCGGCCTGGGACGACTGGGTCACGTCGGGATTGACGCCGAAGCTCGCGTTCCTGCTGCTCGTCCTGCTCTGCGCCGTCAATCCCGGAAAGGTCTGGGGCCTCGACGGGCGCCGGGGCCGCCGCCCGGGCCGCCTGAAGGGCGCCGACTGACGTCCTACTTCAGCAGCGCGCCGACCGCCTTTTCGAGATCCGCGTAGGACTGCTTGCCCGAGAGGATCCTCGCCTTCTTCCCGTCTCTGCCGTAGACGACCGTAAAAGGCAGTTCACCGCCCCACTTCGGGTCCACCGCATCGATGAAGTCCTGGTCATCGCCTCCGGCCTTCTTGACGTAGTTTGAGAAGCCGGGCCGGTTCGCGGCGAGGAACTTCTCGACCTTCGGCGTGTCCTTCGGGAGATCGATCGAGACGCCGAGAACGGCGACGCCTCGGCCGCGGTAGGACTTCTCGAATCGGACGACGTCGGGGAACTCCTCCCGGCACGGGACGCACCACGTCGCCCAGAA
>DATMNJ010000198.1:0-2781 GCA_035569175.1 Thermoanaerobaculia bacterium
GGCTCGGGGGAGGGCCTCGTCGGTCGGGGCGCGAGCGATGAGGGCACTCTGCGTCGCGCACGACGCCGTCCTGATCGCGTCGCTGCGGAATGCGCTGGTCGCCCGCGGTCATGGCCTGGAGGTCGCCGCCAGCCTGGAGGAGGGCCTGCGCGATCGCGCGCTGCCCGACCTCATCGCCCTCGACGCATCCCTGGCGGGTGGAGACGTCGCGGCCTGGTGCCGTCAGGTCCGCGCGACACCGGGCCTCGGCACGGCGGTCGTCTTGATCATCAGTTGCGCGGAGGGTCTGGCCGCTGCGCTCGAGGCCGGCGCGGACGACTTCTACGACACGGCGAGCGGCCCCCACGTGCTCCAGATGCGCCTGCGCGTCGCGGAGCGGGTGATCATGAAGCGATCCCTCCTCGTGAACCGCGAAGCTCGCCTGCGGGCCATCATGGAATCGCACCTCATCGGGGTCGTCGTCGTCGGCCCCCACGGCGTATTCAAGGAGGCCAACGACGCCTTCCTCGGCATGACCGGCTACTCGCGCGAGGACCTCGAAGCCGGCAGGGTGACGCACGCGGCCTTGACACCACGCGACTGGCTCGAGACCGACCTTCGTGCCGGCGAGCAGCTGCGCAGTTCGGGCTCGACGGAGTTTCGTGAGAAGGAGTACCTCCGCAAGGACGGAAGCCGCGTCGCCGTCCTCGCCGGAGGCGCCAGGCTCGACGAGCGCGACATCATCGGCATGGTCGCCGACATCTCCAAGCGCAAGCAAGTCGAGACGCAGCTGCGCGGGATGACCGCGTTCCTCGACTCCGTCATCGACAACGTGCCGCTGATGATCTTCGTCAAGGACGCCCAGGACCTCCGGTTCGAGCGCCTCAACCGCGCGGGCGAAGAGCTTCTCGGTCTGCGCCAAGAGGAGATCCTCGGCAAGAACGACTACGACTTCTTCGACGAAGATCAGGCCGCTTTCTTCGTGGCCAAGGACCGCGAGACGCTCCGCGGAAAGACCGTGGTGAACGTCGAGGAGGAGCCGATCCGGACGAAGCGGGGAGAGGTGTGGCTGCACACGAGGAAGACCGCGATCCTCGACGAACAGGGACACCCGAGGCACCTCCTGGGCATCTCCGAGGACATCACCGAGCGGAGAGAGCTGGCCTCGGCGCTGCGGCACGCCCGCGAAGACCTCGAGCGGCGGGTGGCCCTGCGCACGGCCGACCTCGCGACCGCCAACGCCGAGCTGCACCGGGAGATCGAGGAGCGAGAGAAGCTCCAGGCGCAGCTGCTCCAGGTCCAGAAGCTCGAGGGCCTCGGCCTGCTGGCCGGGGGCATCGCGCACGACTTCAACAACCTGCTCACGGCCATCCTCGGTGGCGCATCTGTCGCGCTCCTCACCGTTCCCCCGGAGAACCCGGCGCGAAGGGACATCGAGACCGTCGTCGCCACGGCGCAGCGGGCCGCCAACCTCACGCGCCAGATGCTCGCGTACTCGGGGAAGGGGCACGTCGAGATCCGTCCCATCGAGCTCTCCGCCCACGTGCGCGAGATCGCGACCTTGCTCGAGACGACGATCCCGAAGAAGGTGCAGCTCCGCCTGGAGCTTCAGCGAGACCTGCCGCCCATCGAGGCGGACGTGGCGCAGGTGCAGCAGGTCATCATGAACCTCGTGATCAACGGCGCCGAGGCGATCGGGGAGTCGCAGGGGACGGTCCTCGTCGCCACCGGCGTTCAGGAGGTGGACGAGCAGTACGCGGCCTCGCTCTTCGCGGCCGAGGGGCTCGCGAGCGGCTCGTATGTGTTCCTCGAGGTCCACGACACCGGACACGGCATGGACGATGCGACGAAGAACAAGATCTTCGACCCGTTCTTCACGACGAAGTTCACCGGCCGCGGCCTCGGCCTCGCGGCGGTGCTGGGCATCATGCGAGGGCACCGGGGCGCCATCAAGGTCTACTCGAGCCCCGGCAAGGGGACGACCTTCAAGGTCTTCTTCCCGAGTTCCCGCGGCCGCGCAGTCCCGGCCCGGCGGACCTCGGCGCTCGACTACCGTGGTCAAGGCCTCGTGCTCGTGATCGACGACGACGCCGGGGTCCGCCGGACGGTGTGCCGCATGCTCTCCTTCCTGGGTTTCTCCGCGATCCAGGCGGCCGATGGCCGCGAGGGCGTCGAGACCTTCGCGGGTCACGTCGATGAGATCGTCCTGGTCATCCTGGACATGACGATGCCCATGATGAACGGGGAGGAGACCTTCCGCGAGATCCGCCGCGTCCGCGCCGACACCCCGGTCATCCTGACCAGCGGCTACAGCGAAATCGAGGCGACTCGGCGCTTCACGGCGAAAGGGCTGGCGGGCTTTCTCGAGAAGCCGTTCACGCCCTCTGACCTCGCCGCCAAGCTCGCAAAGGTGGTCTTCCCGAAGAAGTGAGCGAATAGGGGGTGTGGCCGCCCGCGGCCAACCGCGGCGACCAAGCAAATGGCCGCGCACGCTCTGGTCGTTTGCGGCAATGTGGGCGATGATTCCCCTCGGAGGACCTCCATGAAGGCTTTGAGCGCGTGCATCGCGATTGGCGTGACCATCATCGGGTGCGGTAGCAGCAGCAGCGGCAGCGGCGGCTCCGATCCCGCGGCCACTTGCGGCAAGGTCGCGGCCTGCGGCGGCGACATCGTCGGGACCTGGAGCGCGGCAGCCTCGTGCGTCACCCAGGCGGCGGCATCGGTCCCGGGGTGCTCGAGCGCGACCGTCAAGGATATCACTGCCACCGCGAGTGGTACCTCCACGTTCAACTCGGACGGGAC
>DATMNJ010000199.1:0-8526 GCA_035569175.1 Thermoanaerobaculia bacterium
GGGATCTGGACCTCGTAAGGGACCCGGCGCACGCGGCGTATCTGCGAGCGCCCCTCGATTTCTACCCGACCCGGGGGCCAGTGCAGGTTCTCCCACTGCGAACCGGCGCCGCGGCCGAGGCCTTCGCCGGCAGGCGCCTGCTGGATTCGCCTCCCGGCGACCGGTTCGCCCTCATCGAGCGGAACTCGCGGTGGCCGTCCTGGGCTCCGTGGCTCGCGGGCCGGTTCCGCGCCGGGGGGTACGCGATGAAAGACGTTTGGGCAAGCGACACGCTCAGGGTCCGCGTTTTCGAGCGCGGCGGGCCGGCCCGCAAGGCGCCCGCGTGAGGCAGCGCGTCAGGAGGCCGGCGGCAGCGCGGCGAGAAACGGAGTGTCGGCCCGCCATACCGTCTCTTCGCGGCGAGGCCCGGTCGAGATGAAGACGGCGGGGGCGCCGACGGCGTCCTCGAGGGCACGCACGTAGCTGCGCGCGGCGGCCGGCAGTTCCTCATAGCGCGTCGCGCCCGTCGTCGTGGCCTTCCATCCCGGGAGGCGCTCGAGAACCGGCTCCAGGCGCGCCACGTCCTCGGCCAGCGGCGGCAGGTCGGAGATGGCCTTTCCATCGAGCCGGTAGCCCACGCAGATGGGGATCTCGTCGAGTTCGTCGAGGCAGTCGAGTTTCGTGATGGCGACGGCCTCGGCGCCCGACAGCTCGACCGCCGTGCGGGCGACGACGGCGTCGAACCAGCCCGTTCGACGCGGACGGCCCGTGGACGTGCCGTACTCGTTGCCGCGCTTGCGCAGGAACTCGCCGGTGGCGTCGGTCAGCTCCGTCGGGAACGGGCCCGATCCGACCCGCGTGGTGTACGCCTTGAGCACGAGGAGGCTCGCGTCGAGGGCGCGCGGAGCGATCGCAAGACCCGTCGCCACGGCAGCCGACGTGCAGTGGGAGGACGTGACGAAGGGGTACGTGCCGGACGACAGGTCGAGCATGGCCCCATGGGCTCCCTCGGCGAGGAGGGTGGCACCCGCCTTGAGGCGGTCGCGCAGGAATCGGCCCGTATCCGTGACGTGGGGCTCGAGGCGTGCGGCGGCGGTGCGCAGCGCGGCGACGACGTCGGACGGGGCGGGGATCTCGCGCTGGCCGAGGGCCCTCAACAGCGCTCCGGTCTCCGCATGGACGGCCGCGACGCGCGCGGCGAGGGTCTCCGGCCGGAAGAGCTCGGCCACTCGCACGGCATGGCGCGCGGCGACGGACTCGTAGGCCGGTCCGATGCCGCGCAGGGTGGTGCCGATCTTCGCGGCTCCGGCGGCGTTCTCGCGCGCGGCGTCGAGAAGTCGGTGGTAGGGCAGGATGACGGTGGCGCGGTCCGAGAGCAGCAGGTTCCGGCCGACGGTCACGCCCGCCGCGCGGACGGCGTCGATCTCGGTCAGCAGGGCCTCGAGATCCACCACGACTCCGGGCCCGATCACGCCGGTGCGGCCGCGGATGATGCCGGCCGGAAGCAGGTGAAGGGCGAAATGCTGGTTCCCGAACTTGACCGTGTGGCCGGCATTGTGGCCGCCGTGGTAGCGCGCGACCACCTCGAAACGGTTGGCGAGCAGGTCCACGACCTTGCCCTTGCCTTCGTCGCCCCATTGTCCGCCCAGGACGGCCAGAACCTTCACGTCGTCGCTCCTCGTCTGTGCAGAAAAGCAGCGCAGATTAGCACGGGCGGCCCCGGCTGCGGGCCTCGCCCCGGGCTAGAATCCCGGACGCATGAAGCTTCTCAGGCTCTCCGGTTCGGACCTGACGCTCGACGACCTCGTTGCGGTCTCGCTCCGGGCGGCGCGGGCGTCCCTCTCGCCGTCGGCCCGCCGAGCGATGGCGGCGTCCCGCCGCGTCGTGGACCGGGCCGTCGGAAGGCGCGAAAAAGTCTACGGCGTGACCACCGGCTTCGGGAAGTTCGCGGACGTGACCATCGCTCCGGAGGCGATCGCCGAGCTCCAGCGCAACCTCATCCGAAGTCACGCCGCCGGGGTGGGGGCGCCGCTCGGAGCCGCGGCCGTGCGGGCCATGATGCTCTTGCGCGCGAACGCCCTCGCGAAGGGCAACTCCGGAATCCGCGTGGCCACCGTCGAAACGCTCCTGGCCATGCTCGCAGCGGACATTTTGCCGGTCATCCCCTCTCAGGGCTCTGTCGGCGCTTCCGGCGACCTCGCCCCTCTGTCCCACCTCGCGCTCGGACTCATGGGCGAGGGCCGAGCGCGCATGGGGGGGCGGGAGGTCGCGACCGCGAGCGCCCTGCGCCGCGCGCGGATCCGGCCGGTGACCCTTGCGGCCAAGGAGGGCCTAGCCCTGATCAACGGCGTGCAGATGTCGGTCGCCGTCGGTGGCCTCGCCCTCGCGCGCGCTCTCGAGCTGTGCCGGGTGTCGGACCTCATCGGGGCGGCATCGGTGGACGCGTCGAGGGGCTCCGACGCGGCGTTCGACGCCCGCATCGTCGCGGCGCGACCCCATCCGGGGGCCCTCGTGACGGCCAGAAACCTGCGCGCGCTCCTCGCGGGCAGCGCCATCCGGGAATCCCACCGGGGCTGCGGGCGCGTTCAGGACAACTACGCGCTGCGGTGCATGCCGCAGGTCCACGGCGCCGCGCGCGACGCCTTCGAGCACGCGAAGGCCGTTCTCGAACGGGAAATGAACAGCGCGACCGACAACCCGCTCGTGTTCGCCGGGCGGGGCGACATCCTCTCGGGCGGAAACTTCCATGGGGCTCCCGTCGGTCTGGTCCTCGACTACGCCGCCATCGCCGCCACCGACCTCGCGTCGATCTCGGAGCGGCGGATCGAAAAACTCGTCAACCCGGCGCTCTCCGAGCTCCCCGCGTTTCTCGTGCGCGAAGGGGGGCTGCACTCGGGGCTCATGATGGCCCAGGTCACGGCGGCGGCGCTCGTTTCCGAGTGCAAGATCCTGGCGCATCCGGCCTCGGTGGATTCGATCCCCACGTCGGCGGCGAAGGAAGACCACGTCTCGATGTCCCCGATCGCCGCCCGCAAATTCACGGCCGTCGTGGCCAACCTCGAGCTCGTTCTCGCCGTGGAGGCGATCGCCGCGTTCCAGGCCATGGAGTTTCTCAAGCCGCTGACCTCCTCGACCGCGCTCGAAACCGTGCGGCGGCAGTTCCGCCGCGCCGTGAGGCCGTGGAACCGGGACCGGGAGATGCACGTGGACATCGAGAGCTCCCGGCGGTTCCTCGGCGGCGAGGCCATGGCCCGCGCGATCGCCCGCCTCGCGTGAGCGGCTGGCCCGGCCGTCGGGCAATATAATCCGGCGGATGACGACGAGCGTCCTCTCGACGCCCCGCACGATTCGCGCGGCGCGCGGCACGGGACTGCGCTGCCTCGGCTGGCCGCAGGAAGCCGCCCTCCGGATGCTCGAGAACAATCTGGACCCCGACAACGCCGAGAAACCCGAACAGCTCATCGTCTACGGCGGGACGGGTCGCGCCGCGCGCAACTGGGAATGCTTCGACACGATCGTCGCGACCTTGAAGCGCCTGAAGGGCACGGAGACGCTCCTCGTCCAATCGGGCAAGGCCGTCGGCGTCTTCGAGACGCACGAGGACGCGCCACGCGTCCTGATTTCCAACTCGATGCTCGTTCCCGCCTGGGCGACCGGGGAGGAATTTCGCCGGCTCGAGGGCCTCGGCCTCACGATGTACGGCCAGATGACCGCCGGCTCGTGGATCTACATCGGGAGCCAGGGCATCGTCCAGGGAACCTTCGAGACCTTCGCCGAGGCCGGGCGGCGCCACTTCGGCGGAGAACTCGCCGGGCGCCTGGTCGTCACCGCGGGGCTCGGAGGCATGGGCGGCGCCCAGCCGCTGGCCGCCACGATGAACGGCGCGGCCGCCCTCGTCGCGGAGGTCGATCCCTCGCGGATCGAAAAGCGCCTGCGGACGCGGTACCTGGACGAGAAGGAATCGGATGTCGACCTCGCCATCGACCGGGCGCTGGCGGCCAGGGACACGCGCCGCGCCGTCTCGATCGGGGTCGCCTGCAACGCCGTGGACCTGCTCGAGCGGCTGCTCGAGCGAGGCATCCTTCCGGACCTCGTCACGGATCAGACCTCGGCGCACGACGAGCTGGTGGGCTACGTGCCGCGCGGCGGAACGCTCTCCGACCTCTCGCGTTTGCGGGAGAACGACCCGAAGGCCTACATCGCCAGGTCCTACGCCACGATGGCGGACCACATGCGCGCGCTCCTCGAGTTGCAGCGGCGCGGGGCGGTCGTGTTCGACTACGGCAACAACCTCCGCGGCCAGGCGAAGAAGGCGGGAGTCGAGGACGCCTTCCGGATCGGAGGCTTCGTGCCGCTCTACATCCGCCCGCTCTTCTGCGAAGGCAAGGGCCCCTTTCGCTGGGCCGCGCTCTCGGGCGATCCCGAGGACATCCGCACGACGGATCGCGCGCTGCTCGAGCTCTTCCCGCAGGATGCGGCGCTGCGGCGGTGGCTCGAGCTCGCGGCCGAACGGATCGCCTTCCAGGGCCTGCCGGCGCGGATCTGCTGGCTCGGCTACGGAGAGCGGCACCGCGCCGGGCTGGTTTTCAACGAACTGGTGCGGACGGGCAAGGTCCGGGCGCCCCTGGTGATCGGTCGCGACCATCTCGACTCGGGCTCCGTCGCCTCGCCCAACCGCGAGACCGAGGGGATGCGCGACGGCTCGGATGCGATCGCGGACTGGCCGATCCTCAACGCTCTCCTGAACACCGCGGCCGGGGCGACGTGGGTTTCCCTCCACCACGGCGGCGGCGTCGGGATCGGCAACTCGATCCATGCCGGCATGGTCGTGGTGGCCGACGGGACCGAGGGCGCCGCGCGGCGGCTTGCCCGGGTCCTGACGACGGACCCGGGGACGGGAGTCATGCGGCATGCCGACGCCGGGTATCCCGAGGCGATCCGGACTGCGCGCGAGCGGGGAGTGGACTTGCCCTTCCTCGGCTGAGCTGGGCAGACGTTGCAACGCCGGGCGTTTCTCGCCGCCGCTTCGGTCCTCGCCCTCGCGGCGCTGTTCTGGCTCGACGGGTGGTACGCCCTACCGGGCCGGCCCGCGCGCCTCTCGCCCCCCTCGCCTCTGGCCGGCGCCCTGGGTCGGGTGGCCGCCGATCTGTCGGGCCGGGCGCGGGCGCTCGCGTCCAACGCGGAGGTCGGCCGGTCGCTCGAAGGCGGCGGGATCGCGCTCCAGCGGCAGGCCCTCTTTGCCGCGGCGCGCGACACGATGGCCGGGGCGCAGCCCGGAAGCTGGATCGCCCTGGCCGACCCCGAAGGCAACGTGCTCGCGTGGTGGGGCGAAGCGCCGGCGCGCATGCCGGCTGCTCCCCGGGCGGGATCGCTGTCCGTCGGCTGGTCGGCGACGCGCCTGGACGTGACCTACTGGCAGACCGCGGGCAGCGGCGTCTTCTCCGGAACGATCTGCGCGGCGCAGTCAATGCCGGTCGAAGCGCCGGATTTCGCGGAAGCGCTGGGACTGGGTTCCGAAGCGCTCGACTGGGAGCCGGTCGCTCCGGCGCCGGATCGCCCGGTCCTCCTCGCGGATGGGCCGGTTGCCCTCGTTGGAGCCCGGCGCGCCACTGCGACGAGCACGGTTGCCGCCGTGCCTCGGACCGCCGGTCTCGTCCTGATCGTCCTCGTCGCCCTGGTACTGCTCACCGCAGGGCCCTGGTGGGTTGGCGGCGGTCTCGCGCTGGTCTTCCTGGCGAGCGTCGGTTGGGCGTCTGCCGCGGGCCATGCGATCGCTTCGGTGCACGTGTGGATCCTGGCCCTCGGTCCTCTGCTGCTCGCACCGGGGCTTGCGCGCCTTCAGCGGACGGAGGGTCGCGGAACTCCCGGCCCGGTCCTCGCGGGATTCGCGCTGGTCGCCCTCGCGATCCTCGAAGCGCGCAGGGCCGTGGTGCCGGACCTCGCGCCGGGACTCTCGCTGGCGAGCGCCGGATTTTTCGAGCTCGTCGCCCTCACGGCGCTCTTCGCCGCGGCGCTCGCCATAGGCGCGTCGAAGGGCGTCCGGCCCCGCCGGGGCGCGACGGGAGGGGCGCTCTTCGTCACGGCCGCGGCGCTCGTCCTCGGGCTGGCCCTGGTGTCTCCCTGGCCCGCGTTCCCGGCGTGCATGGCGGCGGCCGCGGCGCTGGCCTACGAGTTGTGGCGCCGTTCGATCGCGGGCTCGGGTCCCCGGGGCGGGCTCGGGCCGTTTCGCCTGACGGCGGCCGCGGCTCTGCTCGTGGTGCTCGTCGCCGCGCCCTGCCATGCCTTCGACCGGGCCGTAGCGGCCTTGCGTACGGCGTCGGCGATTCGGCTGCCGGATCCCCGCCGGATCTCGACCGGCGCGGTGGTTTCCGTTCGGCGGGCGGTCGAGCGCGTCGAACGCTTCGACCTCGCGCGGGACCTGCCGGCTCCCGTGCCGGACGTGGATCTATCCGACCTCGCCTACCGGCTCTGGCGCGAAGGCGAGGAGGAGGCCGCCTCCGCGACGCTGATCGCCTACGAAGTCTTCGACGAGGCGGGCGTGCTCCGCAGCCGGTTCTCCCTGATTCCGGACGTCGACCTTCCGGGCTCGGCCGACGAGGGGTCGGCTCTGATCGACCGCCACCGCGTCGCCGTGGTTCGGCGGCGGGCCGTCCTGCTCGACGCTGGCCAGCGGTGGGGTCACGTGCTCGTCGCCGTCGCGGATTGGCCCGGGTGGGACCCGCTGCCTCCGCGGCTGGAGGTCTACCGGCGCCTGGTAGGCGGCGAAGAGTCGGAGGTCCAGGCTCCCCGGCCCGTCCTTGCGCTCTACGGCCCCGACGGCGCCCGGCGAGAGGTGGGCCCGCAACTTCCGGCGTCGGTCATCAAGCGCGTGCAGGCGACGGGGACGCCGGCCGAGATCCGCACTCGCTATCGCGGCGTCGAGTTGCGGGGCGAGCTGCGCCCGTTGAAGGACGGTTTCCAGCTCGTGGCGATTCCCGGACCCGATTTTCTCGAGCGGCTTCTCGCGTCCACGCAGCTGCTGGCGGCGGCCGCGGCGCTGTACCTGCTCGGAATCCTGATCGTCGCCTGGCGGCACGTGACGCGCCGCCGGCCGCTCGCGCAGCTCTACCCGAGGGCGGGGCGCAGCTTCCGAGGCCGGCTCGTGGTCCTCTTCGTGTTGTCGGTGATGGTGCCCCTCACGGCCGTCACGTTCTTCCTGCGCTCGTCGATCGCCACGCGATCGCGGCGCGACACGCTGGACCACGGAAGGACGGCGCTCGAGACCGCGCGCCGGGTGCTCGACGATTACCTGCCGACGGCCGAAGCGGCGCTCGTGCGGCTGGGCCTCGTGGATGACACGCTGCTCTCCTGGCTCGCCAACGCGGTCGGGTACGACCTCTCGGTGTATTCGCCGGAAGCGCGGCTCGTCGCGACGTCGCGGCGCGACCTGTATGCGGCGGGGCTTCTCCCGCAGCGCGTGCCGGGGGCGACCTATGCCTCGATCGGGCTCGGCGCGGCCCGCGAGAGCACGGACGCCCGGGTGATCGCCGGCAGTCGCTTCGAGGAAATCACGATCGAGCTCTCGTCCCTGCCCGGCGTTCCCGGCGTGCGCAGCCCCGGTCTCCTCTCCCTCCTGCTGCTGCCGCAGCAGCGCGTCGCCGAGGCGGAGGCCGCACAGCTGACGGCCGCGGTCTCGGCCTTCAGCCTGCTCGTGTTTCTGATCTCGGCGGCGATCGCGGGCCGGCTGGCCGTGCGGGTCGCCCGCCCGGTCGCGGACCTCGTGGAGGGAACGCGCGCGGTCGCCCGCGGAGACTTCTCACCGCAGCTGGCCGAGCCGCCGGACGAGGAGTTGAAGGAGCTCGTCCGCGCGTTCCTTTTCATGTCGCGCAGCCTCAAGGAGCAGACCGAGGCCCTCTCCCGCGAGAAGGAGCGCCTCGGGACGCTCCTCTCCCAGCTGACGGCGGGCGTCGTCGCTTACGGCCACGACGGGGCAGTGCTCCTCGCCAACCCGGCCGCCGCGCGCCTGGGCGGTGGGGATGCGAGCGGCAAGACGCTCTCCGACGTGTTTCCGGGCGACACGATGGCGGGCGTCCGGGACGCTCTCGGGCGCGTGGACGGCGACGGCGTCTCGGAGGAGCTGGAGCTTCCGGGCGGCGCCCGGTGGCGCGTCGTCACCGTTGCGCTGCCCCTCGGGGGAGCCGGGGCCCGCATGGCCGTCATCGAGGACGTCTCGGACCTGGTCCGTTCGAACCGGCTGGCGGCCTGGGCCGAGATGGCGCGAATCATCGCCCACGAAATCAAGAATCCGTTGACTCCCATCCGACTCTCGGTCGAACATCTTCAGGAAGTCTGGAAGCGCGGGTCGCCGGGGTTCGACCGCGTCCTGGAGGAATGCGTGCAGAACGTGTTGCTGCAAACGGAAACCCTCCGGCATTCGGCGGCCGAGTTCTCGGACTACGCCCGGCTGCCGGAACCGCAGATGCAACGGCTCGACGTCGCCGGACTGCTCGCCGAGGCGGCCGCCGCCTACGCCGGGGCATCGGGGATCCGCATCGCGGTCGAGGCGCC
>DATMNJ010000200.1:0-9388 GCA_035569175.1 Thermoanaerobaculia bacterium
CCCCCCCCGGCGGGGGGAGAGGGCAGGGTGAGGGGGGTGAGCCATGACCCACCCCCTCGCCGTCCGCCTCGGCCCGCTCGAACTCAGAAACCCGATCACGACCGCTTCCGGCACGTTCGGCTACGGCCTCGAGTTCGCGGATTTCGTGGACCTTTCCGCGATCGGCGGCCTCTGCACGAAGGGGCTCTCGTTGAAGCCCCACGCCGGCAATGCGCCGCCGCGCATCTGCGAGACGCCGGCGGGCATGCTGAATGCGATCGGCCTGCAGAACGTAGGCGTCGAGGCGTTCCTCTCCGAAAAACTGCCGAGGCTCGCTGCCCTCGGCGCGACCGTCATCGCCAACGTCTGGGGCGACCTCGAGGACGATTACGTCACGGTCGTGCGCGCCCTCGAGGGCGCGGCCGGGATCGCGGCGATCGAGCTGAACATCTCGTGTCCCAACGTGCGGCAGGGCGGCATGCTCTTCGGCAACTCGCCGCCCCTGACGCGCGCCCTCGTGGCAAAAGTGCGCGCGGCCACGCGGCGGCCTCTCATCGTCAAGCTCTCTCCCAACGCCCCCGACCTCGTCGAGTCGGCCCGCGCGGCCCGGGACGCCGGCGCGGACATCCTGTCGCTCGTCAACACCTTCGTCGGCATGGCGATCGATCCCGAGACGGCGAAGCCCCGCATCTCCTTCGGCACCGGCGGCCTCTCGGGCCCCGCGATCCGGCCGCTCGCGGTGCGCATGGTGTACCAGGTCGCGAAGGCGCTGCCGGGCGTGCCGCTCATGGGAATCGGCGGGATCGCGCACCTGTCCGACGTCCTCGAATTTCTCGCCGTGGGAGCGACGGCCGTTCAGGTCGGCACGGCGAATTTCAAGGATCCCGGCGTCGCGGGCCGCCTCGTCGGCGAGCTCGGCGCGTACTGCGAGGAGAAGAAGACGACCGTGGCGGATCTCGTGGGCCGCGCGCACCGCGGCGGCAGGATCGGCGGCGCGGCAGGGGCCGAAGGATGACGATCGCGGCCGGCGACCGGGTCTGCATTGCCCTCGACTTCGGGGCGCGCGCCGAGGCCCTCGGGGCGGCGCGGCGCTTCGCGGGCCGCGTCGGCTGGATGAAGATCGGACTCGAGGCGTTCGTCGCCGAAGGGCCTTCCCTGGTCGCGGACGTCGCCGCGACGGGCGCGAAGGTGTTTCTGGATCTGAAGTTCCACGACATTCCGGCGACGGTCGCCGGAGCCGTCACGTCCGCCGCCCGCTCGGGCGCCGCGATGGTCAACGTCCACGCATCGGGAGGCCGGGCGATGCTGGAGGCGGCGCGCGATGCGGCGCAGCGGGCCGGCCTCGCGCGCCTGGTCGCCGTGACGCTGCTGACCTCGATCGACGCGCGGGCGCTCGCGGACCTTCCGGCTGCGGGCACCCCGGAGGGAATTGCCCGGCGGCTCGCCTTGCTCGCGAAAGACTGCGGCCTCGGCGGCGTCGTCTGCTCGGCCACCGACCTTCCGGCCATTCGCGGGGCGTGTGGCCCGGACTTTTTTACCGTGGTCCCCGGCATCCGCCCCGCCGGCGCCGACGTCCAGGACCAGAAGCGCGTCGCGACACCGGCCTCGGCCCTCGCGGCGGGCGCGGACCTGCTCGTCATCGGGCGGCCGATCACGGCCGCGCCGGACCCGGACGCGGCGCTCTCGCGCATCCTCGCCGAGATCGAGGCGGCCGGCCGTCGTACATAATGCGGCCCCGAGACCCATGAGCGACTGGAGAACGTCCCACGCCACCTGGATCGTCGGGCACCGTGGAGCCCCGCGGCGGGCTCGCGAAAACACGATCGACAGCCTCGACTTCGCGGAGAGCTTTCACGCGGACGCGGTCGAGTTCGACGTGCGGCAGACGCGCGACGGCGAGGCCGTCCTCTTCCACGACGAGGACGTCGTCCTCGGGACCCAGCGGATCCCGGTGCGCAGCTTCACCTGGCGCGAGCTCGAGAGGCTCTCGATCCCGTCGGAGTTCGGCGACTACCGGATCCCGCGGCTCGAGCAGGTGTTCCATCGCTATGGCCGCGTCCTGCGCTACGTCGTCGAGGTCAAGGGCGGGGCCGGTCTCCAGCAGGGCACGATGGCCCGGCGCGTCGCGAAGCTCGCCGAGGCGTTCGGCGTGGCCGACCGGTGTCTCGTCGCGTCCTTCGACGCTGAGTTCTTGAAGCGCATGCGCGAGGCCGCGCCCGCGATTGCGACGAGCTTTCTCTTCGACCATCCCGTCGCCCTTCCCTCGCCGGCGCAGGCGACGCCGCTGTTTCCGCCCGTGGACGCGATCGGCCCGAAACGCGATCTGGTGGCGCCGGCGCTGCTCGCCCAGGCCGCGGCCGCCGGCCTTTCCGTCCACCCCTGGACCGTGGACGACGCCGCCGAGATTCGCAGCCTGCTCGCCGCGGGCGTCGCCTCCATCACGACGAACGCCCCCGACGTCGCTCTCGACATCCGCGCCGGAACGGACGTGCACGAGACCGGACTCGCCGTTCCCGCGGCAGGGTAGGCAGCCCCGATAGCCCGAAGGAGGAAGAAATGCAGATCGTCGGACTGCTCGTGATCGGATTTCTGGCCGGCATCTGCTCCGGCATGTTCGGCATCGGCGGCGGGCTCATCATCGTTCCCGCGCTCGTCTTTTTCTACGGCCTCTCGCAGCACGCGGCCGTCGGCACGTCGCTCGGCGCGCTGCTCCTGCCGGTCGGAGCTCTCTCGGCCTGGGTCTACTGGAAGAACGGAAATCTGAACATCGGCTATTCGGCGCTGGTCGCGGGAGGCCTGTTCCTTGGTGCGTATTTGGGCGCCCGGCTCGTTCAGCCCGTGTCGGACCTGACCCTGCGGCGGATGTTCGCCGGGTTTCTCGTCATCATCGGCGCGCGGATGTTCTTCAAGTGAGGGCACTGCTCCTCGCGGCCGTGCTCTCCGCCGTCTGGCACCCGCAGCCAAGCGGCTCGACGGCCGAGTTGCGCGGTCTCTCCGTCCTCGACGCCCGGCACGCTTGGGCGAGCGGCTTTGGGGGAACGGTGCTGCGCACGCGGGACGGGGAGCGGTGGGACAAGCTCTCCGCGCCGCCTGGCGGCGAGGCACTCGACTTTCGCGACATCGAGGCGCTCGGCGGCGACGACGTCGTGCTCATGAGCGCGGGACCCGGCGATGCGTCGCGCATCTACCGGTCGTCCGATGGCGGCGCGACGTGGACGCTTGCGCATACCAACCCGGACAAGGACGGCTTCTACGACGCCCTCGCGTTCTTCGACGCGAAGAGCGGGCTCGTGGTGGGGGACCCGGTCGCCGGCCGCTTCGTCGTGCGCGCGACCGGGGATGGGGGCGCGACCTGGGCGGCTCCAGCGGGTCTGTCGATGCCCGCCGCGTTGCCCAACGAGGGCGCCTTCGCGGCCAGTGGCACCTGCCTCTTCGCGCTGAAGGGCGGGACCGACGCCTGGTTCGTCACGGGCGGCGCGAAGGTCGCGCGCGTCTTCCACACGACGGACCGCGGCCGCACGTGGACGGCAGCCGAGACGCCCGCGCCCAACGGCAACGCTTCGTCCGGTCTCTTCTCGGTGGCGTTCCTCGACGGCCGCCGAGGCTACTGCGCCGGCGGCGACTACAAGCTGCCGGCCTTCGACGGCTTGAACGGAATCCGGACCGAGGACGGCGGCGCGACGTGGACCCCCGCGCCGCTGTCCGCGACCGGTTTCTATTCCGCGGTCGTTCCCGTTCCCGGCGCGAAGGACACGTTGGCCGCCGTCGGTCTGGCCGGGGAGGCCGTCAGCCGAGACGCCGGCCGCACGTGGACCCGCACGGGCGATACACCGATGAACGCCGCCGCCTTCACCGACGGCGGCGCGGGCTGGGCCGTCGGCCCGAAGGGGACGATCCTCCGGTACGGCCCCGCCCGCTGAGAGCGGCGGTCAATCTCGCTCGAAACGCCGCTCCCTCTCGACGCTCGCAGCCCCGCCGCCGCCGCCGCCCTCTTCGCCCCGCTTCTCCCACTCGGCGCGGGTGAGCAGCTCGATTTTCGGAAGGGACTTGCCGGCGAGCGCGGCGTTGAGCCCGGGAAGGTCCTTCGCGCTCCAGGCGTCGAAGTCGCTGCCGACGTCGGCCAGCTCGCGCCGGAGGGCCGCCGTGCGCTGGACCTGCGTCTGCGACGGGCGCCCTTCGTAGAAGACGACGCTGTCGTAGAGGGACGTCAGGTACTCGCGGAGGCGCTCTTCCCCGGTGATGGCCCCTCCCTCGGTCGTGGCGACGATCTTCTTGCGGAGCGTATCGGCCCGTCCCGCGGCCGCCCGCAGGCTCGCGGCGAGGGGATCTCCCGCGGGCAGCTTGCCGGCGCGCTCCTCGAGGTCCGTGCGCGCGCCGTTGATGCGGTCCACCACGAAGGTCATGTCGCCGAGGGCCCCGTAGAGTTTCATCGCGAGGTCGAACTGTTGCTTGCGATCCTCGGGCGTGTGTTTCGAGCGGGGATCGGGAACGACCTGGATCCTGGTCGAGTAGGTCTGCGTGTCCTTGGTCAGTCGGATCGTGTAGGTCCCCGGCAGGACGCGGGGGCCGAAGGTGCCGCCGGCGCCGTTGGCGGCCGTCGGAACGCGCGGCGGCTTCAGGCGCATCGACCATCCGGAGCGGGAGAGGCCGCGCCGCTTGCTCGAGGGCAGCAGGGCGAGGCGCTTGCCATCGGGGCCGAGGACCTCGAGGGTCAGGTCACCGAAGATGTGGCGCTTCTTCTGGTAGTAGACGATCTGCGCCTCGCCGGGGGGGTTCGGCCCCTCGAAGGCGGCGTCGCCGTTGACCCATCCGCCCTGCGCGGGAATCCGCTGGACGACCGCCTTCGCCGGGACGAATGCGGCGTCCTTCGAGAGCATGGCCGGGGTGAGCGAGCGCAGGGGCGTGACGTCATCCACGATCCAGATGCCGCGCCCGTGTGTGGCGATGACGAGGGCGTGGTCGCGCGGATGGATCGCCAGGTCGCGCACCGCGACGTTCGGAAGCTCGCCGCCCTTGTACTGGGCCCACTGCCTGCCGCCGTCGAGGCTGACCCACAGGCCGAGCTCCGTGCCGACGAACAGGAGGTTCCGGTTGACGAGGTCCTCCCGGACGACGTGCGCGTAGCCCTTCATCGAGCCGTTGGCCGGAGCCAGGGGTTCCCACGTCTTCCCGTAGTCGGTGGTGCGGTAGACGTACGGATTCATGTCGCCGAAGGTGTGCAGGTCGAAGGTGGCGTACGCCGTGCCGGCGTCGAAGTGGCCGGCCTCGAGATAGGAGACCCAGGCCGATTTCGGCAGTCCCGGGACGTTGCCGACGACGTTCTTCCAGGTCTTGCCGCCGTCGCGGGTCAGCTGGAGGTTGCCGTCGTCCGTGCCGGCCCAGATCAGGTTCGGATCCTTCGGCGACTCGGAGATCGCGTAGATCGTCTCGTGCATCTCGGCCGAGGAGTTGTCGATCGTGACTCCTCCCGACTGCTCCTGTTTCTGCTTTTCGGGATCGTTGGTCGTCAGGTCCGGCGAGATGCGCTGCCACGTCTGGCCGTGGTCGCGCGTGCGGAAGAGAAACTGCGCGCCGATGTACACGGTGCCTTTCTGGGTCGGGCTGACGTGGATCGGCGTGTTCCAGTTGTAGCGAAGTTTGCCTTCCTTGTAGCCGGGCAGCGGCTGAACGTCGCGGGTCTCGTGCGTCTTGCGGTTGACGCGGCCGATGTTGCCGCCCTGGGCCTCGGCATAGATGTAGGTCTGGTCCGACGGGTCGGCGAACATCCAGAAGCCGTCGCCGCCGTACATGTTCTCCCATTGCGCGTTGGCGATGCCTCCGGGGTACGCCGAGGCGCCGACCCAGGAGCTGTTGTCCTGCAGGCCGCCGTACACGTTGTACGGCATGTCCATGTCCAGGCTCACGTGGTAGAACTGCGAGATCGGCAGGTTCTCCGCCTTCCACCAGGTGTTCGAGCCGTCGTAGGAATACCAGACCCCGCCGTCATCGCCCGCGATCAGGTGATCGGTGTCGTCGGGATCGATCCAGACGTCGTGGAAATCGCCGTGCGCGCCTCCGCCGACGGTCGAGAAGCTCTTCCCGCCGTCGGTCGAGGCGATGAGCGTGAGGTCGGGCTTGTAGATCTTGTTCTCGTTTTTCGGGTCCACGATGAGGCTGGCGAAATAGAACGGCCGCCACACCATGAACTGGCTGCGATCCATGGCCTGCCAGGTCGCCCCGCCGTCGTCGGAGCGGTAGAGGCCGTTCTTCGGAATGGCGGCCTCGATGAAGGCATAGACGACCTTCGGTTTGGATGGCGCGACCGTCACGGCCACGCGGCCCCAGGGTTTCGGGGGCAGGCCCTTCGCGCTCTTCTCGTCGAGGTCGGCCCAGGTCGCGCCGCCGTCGGTCGACTTCAGGAGGCCGCTGGCGCTCGGTGCGTCCGAGCCGTCGCCGCCGGAACGAAAGGTCCACCCCTTGCGGCGGAAGTCCCACATGCCGGCAAACAGGGTGCCCGGGTTCGTCCTGTCCATCGCGATCATGGAGCAGCCGGTCGAGAGGTTCGCGCCCTTCAGGACCTTCTCCCACGACTTCCCGCCGTCGGCCGTCTTGTAGACGCCGCGGTCGTCGCTGTCCGACCAGAGCTTTCCGGGCGCGCACGCGTACACGGTGTCGGTGTGCGCCGGGTCGACGAGGATCTTCGCGATCCGTTCCGTGCCTCCGAGGCCGACGTTCGACCAGTTGTCGCCGCCGTCCACGGACTTGTAGACGCCGTCGCCGATCGACACGCTGTTGCGCGTCCACGACTCGCCCGTGCCGACCCAGACGGTCTTTGGATTTTTCGGGTCGATGGTGATTGCGCCGATCGACTGGACCGGCTGCTTGTCGAAGACGGGCTTGTACGTGGTGCCGCCATTGACCGACTTCCACACGCCGCCCGAGGCGGCGCCGATGAAGACGGTCAGGCGCGACCCCTCCCGGACGGCGTCGATCGCCGCGACGCGGCCGCTCATCTTGGCCGAGCCGATGTTGCGGGCGCCGAGGCCGGAGACCGTCTCGGAGTCGACCTTGACGGGGGCCGTGGCCGGCGGCTCGGCGGCGCCGGCGGTGAGGGCGGCGCCGAGCAGGGCGGCCGGGATGGCAATCCGAATTCGTGTGTTCATTCCGGGCCTCACTTCGCCGCCGTGGCCGGCATCTCGAAGAGACGGTCGTCCATCGGGACGTTGGCTTCGATCTTTTCGTACACGGTGGTGGAACGGTTCGGGCTGCCCTTGCGGCCCTGCTCGATCGAGTGGGGGAGGTACCAGCCGGCGACCGACTTGTAGTCGCCGAGGGAGGCCTCGGACTCCTGCTCCGCGCCGCGGATGATGCGCTTGAATTCGATCTTGATCGGGACGAAGTAGTCCTGGTCCATGTAGTAGTACTCGACGTCGCCGTTCTTCAGCGTCACCTTGAGCTTCCACGCGTCCGTTCCCTCGACGGGCTCGCTGCCGGCGAACTCCACGGTGTTGCCCTTCTCCTTGTAGCGGACGAGCTGGCCGTCGAAGACCGAGTCCTCGATGATCCCCTTCATCTCCTCTTCGCCGAGGGGTTCGGCGTCCTTCTTGCCCTGCCAGGGCTCGATCTTCCAGCCGCTCTTGCCGTCCCAGGCGGTGACGCCCGTCAGGCCCTGGAACGTGAACTCCTGGCGGACGAGCTCGGGGCGCTTGTTCTCCTCGAGGATCTTTGCCTCGAAGCCGCCTCCGCCGCGGAACTTGCCGCTGCGCTTGAGGGTCTTGACGGCGTCGATCTTTTCCATTCCGCCGACCGTCTTGATGTATTTCGCGACGATCTCTTCGGCGGTCGGCGGTGCGGAAGGCGTTTGGGCCAGGAGCGGGGCGGCGAACAGGGCGAGTGCGGCGAGGGTGCCTTTGCGTCCGAGCATCCGAGTCCTCCTCCGTGCTGACGAATCGTATGGCGGCCCGACAGGGCTTCGCCCGGGACGTTGATACGGCGGGGCGGCGGAATGGTTCGGGCCGTCAGGAATCCGTCTACGGCTGGATCGCCAGGTGGGTCCCCCCGAACACCTCGAGGGCGGCGCCGGTGATGCCGGCCGCGTCGTCGGAGGCCAGAAAGAGGACCGCGCGGGCCACGTCGCGGGGCCAGAGCTTCTCGGCGAGGGGCTCGGCGTGGACGCCCTCGCCCTCGTCCTTCCGGTTTTCGACGGTGCCCGGGCTGACGGCGTTGACGGCGATGTTGTGGGAGCGAAATTCGCGCGCCAGGGCCTGCGTCAGGCCGATCAGGCCGAACTTGGCCGCGCTCTGGGCGACGACGTTCGCGTCGCCGCGCACGCCGTGGATCGACGAGACGTTCACGATCCGACCCCGCCGACGCTCGACCATCCGTTCGAGCGCGGCGCGGCAGAAGGCGGCCGCTCCGGTGAGGTTGGTCGCGAGGACGCGGTCCCACTCTTCGGGCGAGAGCTTGAGGAAGGGCCGCCAGATGAAGATGCCGGCATTGTTGACGAGGACGTCCACCGGGCCGAGGTCCTTCTCGGTGCGGGCGACGCAGGTCTCGGCGGCCCCGGGCGTCGTGATGTCGACGGGAAGCGTCAGACTTCGGCCTCCCGCCGCGGCGACCTGCCGGGCGGTCTCGTCGAGCTCCGTGGCCGTGCGCGCGACGAGCGCGACGCGGGCGCCCTCCTCGGCGAAGCGCAGCGCGATCGAGCGGCCGATGCCGCGCCCGGCGCCCGTGATGAGGACGGTGCGATCCTGGAACTTCACGCGGTCCCCGTGTTTCCGAGCTCGACAAACAGCTCCTCGAAGAAAAGCCGGTCCGCGTCGCGGCCCGTGAACGTGGGGCCCGTCACGAGGGCGACGTCACCCTCGCTCCGGGCGGGCCGGTCGAGGCGCACGCGCTCGACGGCGAGGGGGAAGAGGCGGCGGGCAGGATCGGCGCTCGAAACCCGGCCCCGCCCGGCGCGCGCCTGGATGGAGGCCGTCATCTGGCGCTGCAGGTACAGGATCGTCGCGGTCTTGCGGCGCACGAGATTGAACGCGGTCCGGCTGCCGGCCATCACGGCCACGGTCAGCCGCGAGGGGGAATCCGCGCGCACTTCCCCGAACGTCAACAGCGCCACGCGCGGAAAACCCTCGGGGTCGGCCGTCAACAGCGGAATGACGAGGCGCCGGCGGCGGCGAAACCCGTCGCCCGACAGGGCCGTCTCGAGGTCGCGCGGCATGCGGGAGAACTCGGGCATCTATGGCTAGTTTAAGGCCAGACCCGGTGTCGCCGACGGGACCCCTCGCCGCGCCCGGGCCGACGTGCTCGAGCAACCGGGACGGGCGGGCGACGGCCCGGCCGTATGCTCTCCGGTCGTGACACGCCCTTCGCGTCAGGCCCGGTGCCTCGGCGTCGTGGTCGCGCTTTCGCTCGGTTGCGCCTCGGCGCC
>DATMNJ010000201.1:0-5612 GCA_035569175.1 Thermoanaerobaculia bacterium
GCACGGGCAAGGAGCTGATCGCGCGGGCGATCCACTTCTCGTCGATCCGGAAGGACCGCAAGTTCGTCTCGATCAACTGCGGCGCCCTGCCCGAGACGCTCCTCGAGTCGGAGCTCTTCGGCCACGAGCGGGGCGCCTTCACCGGCGCGGTGCGCGAGAAGCGCGGCCTGTTCCAGGAGGCCGACAACGGGACGCTGTTCCTGGACGAGATCTCCGAAACGACGCCGACGATGCAGGTCAAGCTCCTGCGGGCGATCCAGGAGAAGCTCATCCGCAAGGTCGGGGGCAACGACGAGGTCTCCGTGGACGTCCGGATCATCGCCGCGACCAACCGCGACATGACCGACCTCGTCGCGGAGAACAAGTTCCGCGAGGACCTGTACTACCGGATCAACGTGATCCCGATCGTGCTGCCGCCCCTGCGGTCGCGGCCCGAGGACATCGCGCCGCTGACGTCCCATTTCATCACCGCGGTCTGCAAGGAACAGAAGATTCCCGAGAAGAAGATCTCGATCGAGGCGATGCGGCTGCTCGAGGCCTACCCGTGGCCGGGCAACGTGCGGGAGCTCGAAAACACGCTCGAGCGCACCGTCGCCCTCGAGCCCGGGCCCGTGATCAACGCGTCGAGCCTTCCCGAGTCGATCGCGCTCGGCGTGCGGACGCGCGTCCCCGACTTCGAGAGCCTCCCGGAAGAGGGCATCAACCTCGAGGCGTACCTGGAGACCGTGGGCAAGCGCCTGATGCGCGAGGCGCTCGACCGCTGCGGCGGCGTCCAGACGAAGGCCGCGGAACTGCTCCACATGTCGTTCCGGTCCTTCCGCTACTACGCCAAGAAGTACAACCTGGTGCACCGCGAGGAGATGTACGAGGGGGGCGACGACGGCGCCCCCGAAGCCAAGGAGAACCCGGCGTGAGCGCGCGCCTGTTGGCCGCGGCCGCCGTGGCCGCGCTCGCCTGCGCTTGCGGCGCGGCCGCCGGGCCTGGCTCGAGCGCTCCCGCTCCGACGCCCACCGCCGCGACTGCGGCCCCGGCCGGCCCCCGGGCCGAGATGCCCTCCGGCGCGGTGTACCGGCTCGAGCTCGCCCGCACGCCCGAGGAACAGGCGCTCGGCCTCATGTACCGCGAGAGCCTCCCCGACCGGACCGGAATGCTGTTCCTGTTCGACGATGCCCAGCCGCACCACTTCTGGATGAAGAACACGATGATCCCGCTCGACATGATCTGGATGGATGAATCCGGCAGGGTCGTCTACGTCTCGGCCAACACGCCCCCGTGCAAGGCGGAGCCCTGCGCCACCTACGGCCCCGAGGGTCCGGCGCGGCAGGTGCTCGAGATCGCCGGCGGATTGGCGGCGAAGGAGAACGTCACGGTGGGCTCGACGCTCAAGTTCCAGGACGTCACGAAGTAGCGGGCGCGCCGGACGGGGACCGGCGGCGAATCAATCCCTCCTGAGCCGGAGCCTCAGGGCTCGAAGAGAAAGAGCCCGTCTCCCATCGTCCCGACGTACACGCGCCCTCCCGCCACTTCGGCGGCGGAGGCGAGCATCAGCGCGGCCCGGGGGCTCGTGAAGGCGCGGCGGCTGCGGCCCTCCTGCCAGAAGAGCGTCCCGCCGACGTCCTGGAGGTCCGAGTAACCGCCCGACGGCTTGTCGTTTCCGGCCCGGATGAAGATCCCGCCGCCGAGGGTGGCCTTCTTGCGCGCGGACCATGCGCGGCCGTCCCAGTAGCCGAGGGTCGCGCCCGAACGCACCTCGAGCATCGGATCGCCGTTGCGGTCGGCCAGCAGCTGCGTCGTCTGCACGGCGCGCAACCCTCCCGGCACGGGGCCGAAGCGCTTGCCGTCGGAGGTCGTGAAGACGCCGTCGGTCGTGACGACGACGGGAGCCTCGAACGGAGTGCCGTACACGACGAGGGGCGTCCCGCCGGGCGGCGCGGCCGGAGACTCCCAGTGCGCGCCGCCGTCGCGCGAGACCTTCACGCCCGCGGAGCTCGCGATCAGGAGCACCGTGCGGCCGTCGGGCCCGCGAAACGACGCGAGCGAGGCGGTGGCCGGCAGCGCGTCGCGCGAGACCTTGCGGACCAGGCGTCCCGTCGCTTCCCAGACGCCGCTCTCCTCGCCGGCAAAGGCTCGGAAAAAGTACACGCGCGACGGATCGTTTGGATCGGCCACGAGCTCGGCGACGCGGCTCTCGGGCAGCCCCCGCGAGCCGGGATCGAGCGTCCGGCCCCCGTCGTCGGAGGTGAAGACGCCCTCGCCCTCGGTCCCGACGTAGAGCCGTCCCGTGCGCCGGTCGATCTCGAGCGCGGTCACGACGAGCGATTCGCGCGAGATCCGGGCCCACGTGGCGCCGCCGTCGTCCGAGCGGTGGAGGCCGCCGACCGTCGCCGCATACACGACGCCGGGCCGCGTGGGATCCCGCCGCACGCTGTGGGAGCGGCGGTTCGTGAAACCGCTGGTGTAGCGGGTCCAGTGGTCGCCGCCGTCGCGCGAGCGATAAACCCAGCCGCACGTCGAGACCCAGAGGTCTCGCGTGTCGGCGGCATCGAAGTCCCAGGCGTAGACCGTGGCGTCGAGCACCATTCCCTCGGCGATGCGGCCCCACGACGCGCCGCCGTCCCGCGTGCGGAAAGCCTGGCGCCAGGTGCCCGCGTAGAGGACGCGGCGGTCGGACGGATCGAAGGCGAGCGATTCGACCTGGTGCAGCCCCTCGATGCCGTCGCCGGTGCGCACCCACGTCCGGCCGCCGTCGGCAGACAGACGCACGCCGTCGTCTCCGCCCACGGCGATCAGGCGCGGCTCGCCCGGCGCGAGCGCGAGCGCGCGCGTCGGGACGACCCTGTCCGATTCGAGCAGCGCGATCCAGCTCGCGCCCCGGTCGTCGCTGCGCACGACGAGGCCGCCGCCGAGCTCGCCGGCCAGCGACGCCCAGAGCCGTCCGGCGACGGCGGGGTCCGCGGCGAGCGCCGTCACGTAGTAGCCCGGGAACGCGGGGCCCGCCTTCAGGGGCTCCCACGCGCCGCCGGCATCCTTCGAGACGTAGAAGTTGCCGCGCGAGGTGCCGCAGTAGAGAACGCCGGGCTCGAAGGGATCGAGGGCGAAGGCGCGGACCTCGGCGCCCCATACGGGCAGCCGCCACCATGCGGCCGCGCTCGCCGCCGGGGCCGCGCCAAACAGCGCCGCCGCCAGCAGCAGGCCGAGGGCCCGCTCGAATCGCCGCTTCCTGTTCACGTTCACCGTCGTATTGTACGGGCACGGCGCGCCGTCCGCGCCGGCCGTCGGGTCGGCAGGCGGGTCGGCTACACTGTCCGCATGGCCAAGATTCGCGTCGCCGTCTTCCCCGCCGCCGGGCTCGGCACGCGTTTCCTTCCGGCCACCAAGGCCCAACCGAAGGAAATGTTGCCCCTGGTGGACCGGCCGCTCATCCAGTACGTCGTCGAGGAAGCGCGGGACGCCGGGATCGCCCGCATCGTCATCGTGACCGGGCGTGGCAAGAACGCCATCGAGGACCACTTCGACACGTCCTTCGAGCTCGAAAAGATGCTCGAGGAAAAGGGCAAGAATGGCCTGCTCGAGGAGGTGCGCGAGGTCTCGGAGATCATCCCGGTGTCCTACGTGCGCCAGAAACAGGCTCTCGGCCTCGGGCACGCCGTGCTCCAGGCCAGGGACCTCGTCGGCGACCAGCCCTTCGCCGTGATGCTCGGCGACGACATCGTGGACGCCGAGGAGCCTTGCATCGGTCAGATGATGCGGCTCTACGAGCGGCGCGGGAACCCGGTGATCGCCCTCCAGGAGGTCCCCCGCGAGGAGACGCGCCAGTACGGCATCGTCGCGGGCGAGAAGGTCGAAGACCGCGTCGTCCGGATCACCGACATGGTCGAGAAACCCTCGCCCGACAAGGCTCCCTCGAATATGGCGATCATCGGGCGCTACCTACTGCCTCCGGAGATTTTCACGATCCTCGAGGAGACGCGTGCGGAAGTGGGCGGCGAGATCCAGCTGACGAGTGCCCTGAAGACCCTGCTCTCCCGCGGACCGATCGACGGATATCTCTTCGAGGGAAAACGCTACGACGCCGGCGACAAGCTCGGGTTCCTCAAGGCGACCGTCGAGCTCGCCCTGAAGCGCAAGGACCTGGGGGGACCGTTTCGGGAGTACCTGAGGGGATTGAAGCTGGACTGAAGAGACGTCAGTCGGCGGCCTTCTTCTTCTTCTCCGCCTTCTTCTCGACCTTCTCCGACTTGCCCGCCGTCTCGGATTTCTCGGACTTGTCGGCCTTGGCCGCGCCGTCCGATTTCTCGGACTTCTCCGAGGTCTCGGCCTTGCTGTCGGCCTTCTCGCTGCTCGACTTCTTCGGGGCGCCGTCCCCGCTGCCGCGGGCGTAGTCGGTGATGTAGAAACCGCTTCCCTTGAACTGGATGGCAGGCGCGGAGAAGGCCTTCTTGAGCTTCTTGCCGCCGCAGTGCGGACAGACGCGCAGGGGCGCCGCCTTCATGCGCTGGATCACCTCGGTCTTTTCGCCGCACTTGTCACAGACGTATTCGTAAATCGGCATTCCGGATCTCCACGCGGATCGTAGCAGGAGTCTCGACGCCGTAGAATCACTCCGTGGTCACGGTCGAAGAGGCGTTGGCGATCGTGCGGTCGGCCTGCACGGTCCGTCCGGCCGAGAGCGCGTCCCTCTCCGACGGGCTCGGCCGCGTCCTCGTGTCCAACCTGCGGACCGACGTCGACTGGCCGCCCTTCGACACGTCCGCCATGGATGGATACGCGGTGCGCGTCGCCGACGCCGCGGAGGGGCGCTCTCTGTCCGAGCGTGCGGGCCTCGTGGCCGCCGGAGATCTCCCGGCCACGCCGCTCGCGGCGGGCGAGGCCGTGCGCGTGATGACGGGCGCGCCGCTGCCTCCCGGAACCGAGGCCGTCGTCCCCATCGAGAACGTGCGCCGCCAGAACGGGACCGTCGCGGCCCTGTCCGCGCCGCAGCCGGGCGAGCACCTGCGCCGGCGGGGCGAGAGCATCCGCGCGGGATCCATCCTCGTGGCCCGCGGATTTCGCCTCGGCCCGGCCGACATCGCGCTGGCGGCGCTCGCCGGCGCAGACCCCCTCGCGGTCCATGCGCGGCCGCGGATCACGATCGCCGCCACGGGCAGCGAGCTGGTCGCCGCCTCCAGCAAGCCGGGCACCGGACAGCTGCGCGACTCGAACGGCCCCATGCTCGCCGCGCTCTGCCGGGCCCGGGGCGCGCGGCCCGCGTCCCATGCCTCCGTGGCGGACGAGGACGGCGCCGTGCGCGGTCTCTTCGCCGCGGCGGCGCGCGACGAAGATCTCCTCGTGACGAGCGGCGGCGTCTCCGCCGGAGATTTCGACCTGCTCCCCGGGCAGGCCGAGCGCGCCGGCTTCGAGCTCCTCTTTCACGGCGTCGCGATGCGCCCCGGAAAGCCAGTCGTCTTCGGGCGGCGCGGACGGACGCTCTGGCTGGGCCTGCCCGGCAACCCGGTGTCGAGCGCGGTGTGCTTTCGCCTCTTCGGAGTCATGGCGCTGGACGCCCTCGAAGGCGTCGAGAGGCCCGGACCCGCTTTCGTCTCCGCCGTTCTCGCGCGGGGAGTGTCGGTGCG
>DATMNJ010000202.1:0-2943 GCA_035569175.1 Thermoanaerobaculia bacterium
TGAACCCGCAGTCCGACGGCAAGGTCGTCCGCATTCCGATCCCGTCGCTCACCGAGGACCGCCGCAAGGACCTCGCCAAGAAGGCGTCCCACATGGCCGAGGAGGCCCGCGTCGAGGTCCGTCGCTACCGCCACGAGGGCAACGACCGGATCAAGAAGCTCTTCAAGGACAAGACGATTTCCGAGGACGACGAGCGTCGCGCCCTCGAGGAATCCCAAAAGCTCACCGACCGGAAGATCAAGGAAGTCGACGACCTGCTGAAAACGAAGGAGCAGGAGATCCTCGCGGTCTAGGTGGCGAATCTCCTCCTGATCGTCGCGGCCGGGAGCGGCTCGCGCCTCGGGCGTCCCGAACCCAAAGCGCTCGTGCCGCTCGCGGGCCGGCCGCTGCTCGCGTGGACCCTCGAGGCGTTCGCGCCGGTGGCCTTCGCGCGAACGGTCGTCGCCGCGCCGCCGGATCGCGTTACCGACTTCGCACGGCTGGTCGGCGATCGGGCAACGGTGGTCGCCGGAGGCGCGACGCGGTCGGCCTCCGTCCGGCGGGGCTTCGAGGCCCTTGGGGCCGCGGACGGCGACATCGTCGCGGTGCACGACGCCGCGCGGCCGTTCCTGTCGGCCGGCGAGATCCGTGCCGTGCTCGACGCGGCCGGGCGGGCCGGGGCCGCCATCGCGGCGACGGCGGTCGTGGATACGATCAAGAAGGTCTCCGGGGGACGGATCCTTCGGACGTTGGACCGCTCCGACCTCTACGGGGCGGCGACTCCCCAGGCCTTCCGCGCCGAGATCCTCCGCCACGTGCTCGCGGCCGGCGGGGAGGCAACGGACGAGGCGGCGTTGTGCGAGGCCGCCGGCCTTCCGGTCGACGTCGTACCGGTCTCCCGAGAGTCGTTCAAGATCACGACGCCCGAGGATCTCGAGCTGGCCGAGGCGATTCTGGGCAGGAGGGGACGATGAAGATTCGAGTCGGGGTCGGATTCGATGCGCACCCGTTTGCGCTCTCCGGGCAGCTGCGCCTGGGGGGCGTGGTGATTCCGCACGGCGTCGGCCTCGAGGGGCACTCCGACGGCGACGCCCTCCTCCACGCGATCACCGACGCGATCCTGGGCGCCGCGGGCCGGGGCTCGATCGGCGATCATTTCCCGTCGGCCGATCCGGCGTGGAAGGGCGCCGACAGCACGGTGTTCCTCGAGCGGGCGCAGGATCTGGCCCGCGAGAAGGGCCTCGTCGTCGGCAACATCGACGCGGTCGTGATCGCGGAGTCGCCCAGGATTGCGCCGCACGCCGCGAAGATCGCGTCCCGGATCGCCGAGGTCCTCGGGGTGGACCCGGATGCGGTGAGTGTGCGGGGCACGAGCACCAACCACATGGGCTTCGCAGGGCGCGCCGAGGGCCTCGCCGTGATCGCGGTCGTCCTTTTGAACGGGTCCGAATGATCGTTTCCCGGTTCCATCCCGTCGAGGAGGCCGTCAAGGCGCGTCCGCGCGAGATCGAGTGGGTGCTCTTCGACTCGGAGCGCCACGACCGGCGTGTGAGCGAACTGCGACGCCTGTGCCGCGAGAACGGCGTCTCGGTCCGCGACGGGCTGCGCCGGACCCTGGATCAGCTCGCCGGTCCCGCCCACCAGGGCGTGGTCGCCCGGCTGGCCGTCCGGGAGTACCTGGACGAGACCGAGGCGGTTTCCGGGACCCGGGGGGAGCGGCTGCTCCTGGTGCTCGACGAGGTCCAGGACCCCCACAACCTGGGGGCCGTGATCCGCGTGGCGGACGCCATCGGCGCCATGGTCGTGGTTCACGAGCGAGGGTCGGCGCCCCTGTCCGAGACCGTCGCCCGCAGCTCGGCTGGGGCGGTCGAGCGGGTTCCGATCGTCCGGGCCAAGAATCTGCGCCGATTCCTGGATCACCTTAAGAATGAAGGGTTTCGAGTCATTGGGCTCGACCCGGAGGGCCGGGACTACTTCGAGCTCGACCTGACCGGGGACCTCGCTCTCGTCCTCGGGGCGGAGGGCAAGGGGATGCGGCGGCTGGTTCGGGAGGGCTGCGACGAGCTGGGTCGGCTGCCGATGAGGGGGACCGTGGCCTCCCTGAACGTTTCGACGGCCGCCGCGGCGGCCGGTTACGAGGCCGTCCGGCAAAGGGGACGGGGGGGCAAAAAGGGGTCTTGATCCAGTGATTTGCCGCTGTTAGACTCCGCGGTTCACGCCGGTGGGGATGGGTCTGCTCTTTGAATGCCGGTTACAGAGGGTGGGGGACCGCGAAGGCTCCTCAAGCAGTTCATCGCCGGCGTAGCTCAACGGTAGAGCACCCGATTTGTAATCGGAAGGTTGCGGGTTCGATTCCCATCGCCGGCTCCACATGGAGGCAGACCCAGGCAGGAAGGTTTCGTTTTGGGAACTCGGGCAGTTGGCCGAGTGGTTAATGGCAGCAGACTGTAAATCTGCCGCGCTTGTCGCTACGGAGGTTCGAATCCTTCACTGCCCACCATTGATTTCGGATGAAAAGCGCGGGAGTAACTCAGGGGTAGAGTCACAGCCTTCCAAGCTGTTGGTCGCGGGTTCGAATCCCGTCTCCCGCTCCATCGAGCGCGGGACGTGAGAGGTAAAACGTAAAGCGTGGAAATGCAAGAGAAGCGCGTGCCGGCGAAGCCTTCGTTTGACGTTTTACGTTTCACGTCTCACGACGTGGAGAGCGCCCACGTAGCTCAGTCGGTAGAGCACGTCCTTGGTAAGGACGAGGTCACCGGTTCAAATCCGGTCGTGGGCTCCAAGAAGTAGACCGGAATACCGATTTGTTGAGGGTAGTACGACATGGCTAAAGAGAAATTCGATCGCAGCAAGCCGCACGTGAACATTGGGACGATTGGGCACGTGGACCATGGGAAGACGACGTTGACGGCGGCGATCACGTTAATTTTGTCGAAGAAGGGTTTGGCGACGGCCAAGGCGTAC
>DATMNJ010000203.1:0-2301 GCA_035569175.1 Thermoanaerobaculia bacterium
CGTACGTGCTCGCCGCGCTCGATCTGGCGGAGCCCGAGCCGCTGTGGACGACAGTCCTCGAACGGCTGCGCCTCGCCGCGTCCGGGGAAGGGGCCGCGGGCCGGGCCCGTGCGGCGCTAGTATACTCGCTCGCAAAGTCCGGCGACGGGGTGGGGGCCCGCGCGGAGCTTGGAAAGCTCGATGCGCTTGCACGACCCTATCCGCTCTCGCCGGACCTGCACGCGCTGCTCGACAAGGCTCCCACGAAGGGATCCCTCGACGCCGGCTCCGAGGTCGCTGGCGCGCGGGGTCCGGCGGCTCCGGTTGCGGCCGGGGTCAATGCCCCTTCGGTCGTCGCGCCGTCTCCGGCGGCCGGGCCGGCTGCGGGCGGAGACTCGATTCCAGGCGATTCGCGAAGCGCGATGCAGGTGGCCTCGCAGGCGTTCAAGAAGGGCGACGTGTCGCGCGCCCGTCAGATCTACGAGGCGATCGTCACGCGCAACCCGACCGACTCCGAGGCGGTCGCCGCACTGGGAGACGTGGCCCGCGCCCAGGGCGATTCGTCCGGCGCGATCGCAAACTACAAGCGCGCCATCGCCGTCAACCCATCGTACCTGCCCGCGCTGCTCGGGCTCGCCGACACCCAGTGGGTCAGCGGTGACAAGGCCGCCGCAACTCGAGGTTACGGCGACATTGTCGATCGCTTTCCTGAGGGGACCTACCCTGCGTACGTGAAGCAGCGCATCGACGGGACCGGGGCGGCGCCCGCCGCGCCCCCGGCTGCCACGGCGAAGCCGGCGTCGCCCTCCGCGAGCGACGAGTCGAGCCCATGACAGGGCGCGTCGCGTGCGCGCTCGTGCTCCTGTGCGGCGCGACCGCATGCGAAGGCCGTCCGCGGACTGGATTGTCCAGGGCGGAAGGGGCGCACGACGAGCCCCACGCCGGCCCTTCGGTCGCTATTCTCGATCTCTCCGATGGCGTTCCCGAGCAGCCCTCCGGCGGCCTGCTGGGCCTGTCCTCCAAGGGTGTCTCGCTGAGCGATCTCGTTCACGAGGTCGACGTCCTCGACCGGGGCGTCGAGACGGCGGACGTGCGCGGCGTGCTCGTTCGCCTCGGCTCCGCGCGAGTCGGGCTGGCGCGCGCCACCGAGGTGGGCGAGATGCTGGCGACGGTCGGCGCCAAGCTGCCGGTATGGTGCTACGCGGACGACTACTCGAATGGCACGCTGGCCCTGGCCGCCCGCGGCTGCAAGCGCGTCTGGGTCGCCCCCGGTAGCAGCGTCGACGCGATCGGGCTCGCCGCGCAGACCATCTACTTTCACAAGCTCCTGGTCGACGAGATCGGCCTCGACGTCGACTTCCTGCAGGTCGGAAAGTTCAAGGGGGCGGAGGAGCCCTTCACCCGCGACGGTCCGAGCCCGGAGGCTCGTCAGTCGCTCGAGTCCACGATGGCCGAGCTTCGATCCGCGTGGCTCGACGGGATCGCCGCAGGACGCCCGCGCGCCGAAAAGGGAGCGGCCGAGGACGGGCCCTATACGCCCGACGGGGCTCGCGACCGCGCGCTCGTCGACGACGTCGGCTACTTCGATCAGGCGCGCGCGGCGCTGGAGACGGCGACGGGCGCGGTTCGTTCGGAGGTCCGCCTCGGACCGGGCTCGCAGGGGAGCGCCGACGGGCTGACGGATCTTCTCCGTGGTATCGCCGGCGACACGCTCGGCACGGCCCCGGTGGTCCTCGTGGAGGCGACCGGTGCCATCTCGTTGGAAGGCGGCAACGGGATCGTCGGGGAGAGCGGCGGGATCGTCGAGCGGCGCCTGATCCGCACGCTCGCTCGCCTCGAGCACGACGACGACGTGAAGGCCGTCGTCCTGCGCATCGATTCGCCCGGAGGCAGCGCCCTCGCGAGCGACCTCCTCTGGCACGAGCTCATGGCCATTCGCCGGAAGAAGACGCTGGTCGTGAGCATCGGCGACATGGCGGCCAGCGGCGGATACTACCTGGCGTCTTCGGGCGCGGTGGTGTTCGCGGACGCGACGAGCATCGTGGGGTCGATCGGTGTCGTCGGCGGGAAGATCTCCGGGGACCGGGCCCTCGGGCGCATCGGCATCCACGCCGAGACGTTCCCCGGCAAGACGGGGGATCCGGACGCCGCGGCCCGGGCGGGCTTCGAGTCCGTGTTGACCCCCTGGGACCCGGCCACGCGCGACCGCGTGCTGGAGACGATGACCGGCATCTACAGCCTCTTTCTGTCGCGGGTTGCGGAGGGGCGAAATATTCCGGTCGAGCGGGTAGCGGCCTCCGCAGAGGGCCGGATCTTCGGCGG
>DATMNJ010000204.1:0-2713 GCA_035569175.1 Thermoanaerobaculia bacterium
CCGTGATCACCAACGGCGCCGCGAGCACGGCGGAGATCGTGGTGGTCCCCGTTCGGTAGAGCGCGGAGGCGCCCTCCCGGCGCGGCACGCTACGACGAGAAGCTGATCCCGAGCAGGTCCAATGCCTTGAGCAGCAGCCCCGGCCTCGCGCCCCGGTCCACGCGGCGCAGGGACCGCGTCACGGCGGCGACCGCGACGCGGCGCAGGGGCTCGGGCGGGTACGGAAACGGCTTCTTGCGCACCATGGAAAGCTCCAGCAGCGGACTCCGCCGTTCGAGCGCGAGGTGGGCGAGGATCTTCCCGGCGATGCGCGTCGAGCCGATTCCGTGTCCCGTGTAGCCGAGGCCGTACGCCATCCGTCCGCCGAGCATGCCGAAAAACGGCGTCAGCCGAGTCGTCGAAGCGATCGGACCGCCCCACGCAAACGGAAACCGGACGTGGGAGAGCTGCGGAAAGTGGCGGCGGAAGCTCTCCTCGAGCGCCGCGTAATGCTCGGGCGAATGGTCGCACGAGGCATCCACGCGGTTTCCCGGGTAGTAGGCCGCCTCGCTCGTGCCCCACAGGATCCGGCCGTCCGCCGTCAGCCGGTAGTAGTTGAAGAACGTCCGCGCGTCCACGACGCCCTGCCCGCGTTTCCAGCCGATCGCGTCGCGCTCGGACGGGGACAACGGATCGCTGACCAGGATGTAGTCATAGAGCGGCAGGAACCGCCGGGCGAGCCCCGGGAAGAGCTGGTGGGAGTAGGCGTTGGTCGCGAGGACCGCCCGCCGCGCGCGCACGCGCCCCGGACCCGCGCGCACGACGACGCGGTCGGCCTCGAACTCGAATCCCTCGGCCGCCGCGCGCTCGAACACGCGGACGCCCATCCGGATCGCCTCGCCGCGCAGCCCTTCGACGAGCGCGACCGGGTCGACGAGCCCGTTGCGCGGCGCGAACAGCGCGCCGAGGTAGAGCGGGCTCTCCACCTCGGCCCGGGTCTCGCCCCTGGACATCAGGCGCCAGCCCGGCGAACCGACGCGCTCGGCCGCTTCGAGCGCCGCCTCGAGACTGGGAAGGTGGCCCTCGGTCAGCGCGACGGTGAGCTGCCCGGGCCGGTGGAAGTCGGCCGGAATGCTCCGGTCGGCTACGAACCGCTCGAGCTCGTCGAGATTCTCGCGGCCGATCCGCGCAAGCTCCCTCGCCTCGTCCAGACCGAAGTGGACGACGGCGAGCTCGTGCGAGTGGTCCACGGTTTCGCCGACGATCCCGGCGTTGCGTCCGCTCGCGCCGAAGCCCGCCACGCTCTTCTCGAGAACGCAGACCGACGTGGAGGGTTCCAGTTCCTTCAGAAAGAGGGCAGTCCAGAAGCCCGTGAATCCGCCGCCGACAATCGCGACGTCCACGGCGACGTCGCCGGACAGCGGATCGACCGGACGGTCCGGCCGGCCCGCCATCCAGTAGCAGGCGGCTTCGATGGGCGGCAGCGGCAACGCCGGACCTAGAGCCTGTGCTCCTTGTACACGTCCTGGATCGAAGCCTCGAGCGCGGCGAGAAAGCGGTCGATCTCGGGATACGTGATCACGAGGGGCGGCTCGACGCGGAGGACCTGGGCGTTGATGTACGTGCCCGAGATCAGGATGCCGCGGCCGAAGAGGGACTTGGCGACCGCATAGCCGAGGTCGTGGCTCTGGAACTCCATGCCGAGCATGAGGCCCCGCCCGCGGGCGCCCTGCATCACCTTCGGATACTCGTTGGCGAGGGCGTTCAGCCGCGGCAGCAGGTACTCGCCCTTCTCCCCGGCCTGCTTGGGCAGGTCTTCCTCGAGGAGAACGTTGATCGTCGCAATCGCCGCGGCGCAGCAGACGGGGTTGCCGCCGAACGTCGTCGTGTGCAGGAAGGGATTGTCGATGTACTTCTCCCACGTCCGCGCGGTGCCCACGCACGCCCCGATCGGCATGACGCCGCCGCCGAACCCCTTTCCGAGGGCCATGAGGTCCGGCGTGACACCGTCGTGCTCGCAGCAGAACATCTTGCCGCTGCGGCCCATGCCGCTCTGCACCTCGTCGAACACGAGGACGGCCCCGTACTTGTCGCAGATCTCGCGGGCGGCGGCGAGGTAGCCGGGAGGCGCCACGTTGATGCCGCCCTCCCCCTGGATCGGCTCGATGACGACGGCCGCGACCTTGTCGCCGGAGAAGTCGCCACTGGCGACGATCATGCGCAGCGCGTCGGCGTCGCCGAAGGGGACGTGCGTCCAGCGCTTGAGCGGAAGGAACGGCTCGCGGAACACCGCCTTCGACGTCCCCCCGAGAGACCCCAGCGACTTGCCGTGGAAGGCGCCGAGCATGCCGACGAAGTGGTGGCGGCCGGTCGTCAGGATCGCCATCTTGAGGCAGGCCTCGATCGATTCGGTGCCCGAGTTCGTCAAGAAGGAGTACTGCAGCTCGCCGGGCGTGATCATCGCGACCAGGTGGGCGAGGTACGTGCGCAGCGGATCGATCAGCTCCTGCGAGTGGATCGCCTGCTTGTCCAGCTGCTCCTTGACCGCCTTCAAGACCTTCGGGTGGCGGTGGCCCGTGACGTAGATGCCGAAGCCGCCGAGGATGTCGAGGAATTCCTTGCCCTGGATGTCGCGGAAGACCGAGCCCTCGTCGGACCATTCGACCGCGGTGTAGTCGGTCGAAACGGACTTCCGGTACTCCAGAAAGGCCGGGTTGACGTTCTCCGTCCAGTA
>DATMNJ010000205.1:0-6202 GCA_035569175.1 Thermoanaerobaculia bacterium
GGCGGAGAAGCGCGGCTTTGATCCGCGACATCCTGCGCTTCGGAGACCCGCGCCTGACCGCCGAGAACGCCGAGGTGGACGCGTCGCGGGAGGAGCTCTCGGGCCTTCTCGCCGACATGCTCGCGACCTGTCACGCGGCGCCCGGCGTGGGCCTCGCCGCGCCCCAGATCGGCGTCAACAAGCGGGTCGCCATCATCGACCTGTCCGTCGGAGCCGACCCGAACGGCGTGATCGTTCTCGTCAACCCCGTCGTCATCGAGGGCTCCGGCGAACAGAAGGAGGAGGAGGGCTGCCTCTCCGTGCCGGACGTCGCCGAGAACGTCGTGCGTCCCGCCCGGGTCCGGGTGCTCGCCGCGGACGCGTCGGGGGTCGTGCGCGAGATCGAAGGTACGGGGCTGCTCGCGCGGGCTCTCTGCCACGAGACCGACCACCTGAACGGGATGCTCTTCGTCGACCGGATGCGGGGCTTGAAACGCGAGCTGACGTGGCGAAAAATCCGGCGGGCGAAGGAAAAGGGAATCTGGTGAGCCTGAACGTCTTCAATACCCTCGGGCGGCGGTCCGTGGAGGTCGTGCCGATCGAGGCCGGCCACGTCCGGATGTACACCTGCGGTCCGACCGTCTACAACGTGGTGCACATCGGGAACCTGCGCACGTTCCTGTGGGAGGACGTCGTGCGGCGCCACGTGGTCGCGCGGGGCTGGCGAATCACGCAGATCATGAACCTGACCGACGTGGACGACAAGACGATCCGCGGCGCCGCCGAGGCGAACCTCTCGCTGCGGGACTTCACGTCGAAATATGCCGATCTCTTCTTCCGGGACATCGAACGGCTCGGCATCCAGCGCGCGGAAGGCTACCCCCGGGCGACCGATCACGTCCCCGAGATGCAGGCGCTGACGGCGAAGCTGCTCGAGCGCGGCCACGCGTACGAGTCGGAGGGCTCGGTGTACTTCCGGATCGCGACGTTCCCCGGCTACGGCCGGCTCTCGGGCATCGACCTCCAGCAGGCGCGGCGCGGCGAGCGCGTGGCCGACGACGAGTACGAGAAGGAGGACGTCAAGGACTTCGTCCTCTGGAAGGCGGCCAAGGCCGGCGAGCCGTCCTGGCCGTCGCCGTGGGGCCCGGGACGGCCGGGCTGGCACATCGAGTGCTCCGCGATGAGCATGAAGTACCTCGGAGAGCACTTCGACATCCACACGGGCGCCGTGGACAACATCTTCCCCCACCACGAGAACGAGATCGCCCAGAGCGAGGCCGCGACGGGAAAGCCGTTCGTGAACGTCTGGCTCCACGCCGAACACCTGATCGTGGACGGCGAGAAGATGGCCAAGTCGAAGGGAAACTTCTTCACGCTCGACGACGTACTGGCCCGGCGCAACGACCCGACGGCCGTGCGCTATCTCCTGCTGTCGGTGCCGTACCGCAAGAAGCTCAACTTCACGTGGGATGCCCTGACCGCCGCCGCGTCCGCCGTCGAACGCATCAAGTCCGCCGTGGCGCGGATCGACGAGGCGGCGGCCGCGGGGACCTCGAAGCCGGGATTCTTCCCGGCCGACCGCGCCGCGCGGTTCTCGGCCGAGTTCTCGGCCGCCCTCGACGACGACCTCAACACCGCCGAGGCCCTGGGCGCCCTCTTCACCTTCCTGCGCGAGATCAACGCGGCCCTCGTCGACGGCTCCCTCGATTCCGCGAGCGCGGCCGGCGCCGCCGCGGCGATCCGGGGAGCGGACCGGGTGCTCGGCGTCCTTCCTGCGAAGGACGAGGTCCTTCCCGCCGAGATCGAGGCCCAGATCGCCGCCCGTCTGGCCGCCCGCAAGCGGCGTGACTTCGCCGAGGCCGATCGCATCCGCAACGCCCTGGCTGCCAAAGGCATCGTGCTCGAGGACGGCCCCGCCGGGACGAGGTGGAAGCGGGCGTAGCCTTGGGCGATGGCCGCAACGGCCGCGCTCCTGGTCCGCCCTGCCGCGCCGATGCCCTTGACACTCGCGCCCTCGGGCGGGATGATCCCCGGGCAATGACGACGCGCGCGTCCGGAAACTGGCGGTGGCGGGTGCAATCCCGGTAGGGCGCAATCCGCCCTGCCGACACATTCGGCCGGGCGAACCAGAACGACGATAATCGGAACCCCCGGCCCGGATGGGCTCGGGGGTTTTTTGATTTATGGACAGAACACTGCTCGTTCCGGCACACGTCGCCTCGATCGCGGGCAAGGACCTGCCCGACGCGAAGCGGCTGGTCGCGCGCGTCCCGGCGTGGGTCAACGCGATCGAGTACCGCGTCGACCTCGCCGCCGAGGCGATCCCGCCGCGAGCCCTTCTCGAGATCGATCCGCGGCCGACGATCGTGACCTACCGAACGCTTCGGGAGGGTGGGCGCTTCGCGGGGTCGCCGGAGGAGTACGCGCGCGTCGTGGGAGAGGCCTACGAGGCGGGGGCGATCGTCGACGTCGAACACGCCAGCGGTCTTCTCGGGGAGCCGTCGGCGCTTCCGAATCGACGCCGTGTCATCGTCTCCCTGCACTCGCCCTTCTCCCTTCCCGAGGATTGGCGGGATCGGATCTCCGCGATGCGGGCGACGGGCGCCAACGCGGTCAAGCTCGTGGCGGGGGCCTCACACGTCGAGGCGGGTCTCCGGATCGGAGACCTGCAGCGCCAGTATGCGGACGGCGTCGTGGCGATCTTCCCGATGGGGCCGACGAGCGCGCCGGGACGCGTCGTGTCCGCTCACCATGCTGCCGCGCTCGTCTACGGGTCGGTCGAGCAGGAAACGGCGCCGGGGCAGATCCCGATTCGCGACCTCCTCGAGGTCTACGACGTCGTTCGGCCCCGGAAATTCGAGGCGCTCTTCGGCGTCATCGCGGGGAGCACGGCGCGTTCGATGTCCCCGCGCCTTCACAATGCGCTCTTCCGCGCCCGGGACCTGCCGTATCTCTACCTGCCGCTGCAGGTCGCCGACTTCGACCGTGAGAAGCCGCACGAGATCGAGTTCGATCCGCCCTTTCGCGGCTTCGCCGTCACGCAGCCCTGGAAGCTCGCGGCCGCGCGGACGGGCCGGCCGTCGGAGGACGTCCGGCTGATCGGCGCGTCGAACACCCTGGTGCGCGAGGCCGGTTCCTGGCGCGCCGAGAACACGGACGTGGACGGCGTCTTCGATCCCCTCGCGGACCACGGCACGGGAGAGGGGAGGAGCGCGATCGTGGTAGGCGCGGGCGGGGCGGCGCGGGCCGCCGTGGTGGCGGCGCGGCGCCTCGGCTACGAGGTGGCGATCACCGCGCGGCGCGACGCCGAAGCCGACCGGCTCGCCGAAGGCCTGCACGTCGACTCGCTCTCCTGGGCGGACCTGCCGGCGAGCGAGGCGGACCTCTACGTCAACACGACGCCGGTCGGCTGGGGCGACGGCGAGCCGTCGGCGATTCCGATGTCTCTCTTCGAGGCGCGGCCCCTCGTCTTCGACTGCGTCTACCGGCGCGACGGCCGCGAAACGTCGACGATGCGCGCGGCCCGGGCGGCGAAGTGCCCGACCGTCGACGGGCTGCAGATGTTCGTCGTCCAGGCCATCCGGCAGGCCCAGCTCTTCGGCGCGACGGGCGTGACCGCCGAGGAAGTCCTCGGGATTCTCCGCGGGGGGTTCGCGGCATGAGCAAGCGGAGCGCGGAGCGGGAGGCGTTGCTCGCGAAGGCGAAGCCCGGCCACTGCGTGCCGGTCGCCCGCGTCTTTCCCTCGGACCTGCTGACGCCCGTGATGCTCTTTTCCCGGATGCGGGCGCCGGGCGAGGAGTCTTTCCTCCTCGAGAGCGTCGAGGGCGGCGAGGCCGTCGCCCGCTACACGTTTCTGGGCACTCGCCCCGTGGCCCGCTGGACGCTGCACGACGGGATCGCGCGCCTGGAGCGGGACGGCAAGACCGTCCGGTCGAGCGGGATGCCGCTCGCGGCCCTCGAGCGGCTCGTGCGGCGCGCACCGTTCGTGGCCGATCCGGACCTGCCGCCGCTGGCCGCAGGCGCCGTCGGTTTTCTCACCTACGACGCCGTGCGGCTCTTCGAGGAGATTCCGGACCGCCACGCGCGGGAGGGCGCGATTCCCGACGCGCTCTTTCTCGTCTTCGACGCCGTCGCGGCATTCGATCATCCGCGACAGCGGCTGCTCCTGCTGACGACGCTCGACCTGACCGGAGAAAAGGACGCCGGCGCGGAGGTGGACCGGGCCATCGAGCGGCTCGACCGGCTGGAGGCAAACACCCTCGGCCGGGACGCCTCGGCCCCGCCGGCCCGCGCCGCGCCGGGGCCGCCGCACGCCTTCGAGCCCGTCGTCGCCCGGGAACGTTTCCTCGAGGCCGTCGCCGTGGTCAAGGAGGCCATCGCCTCGGGCGAGGTCTACCAGTGCGTTCTCTCGCAGCGCTGGACCGCGAGTCTCGACGTCGATCCCTTCGACGTGTACCGGGCGCTGCGCGCGCTCAACCCGTCGCCGTATCTCTACTATCTCGAAACGCGCGAGGCGACCGTGCTCGGCTCCTCGCCGGAGATGCTGGCGCGCTGCCGCGACGGCGGCGTCGAGACGCGGCCGATCGCCGGGACCGTCCCGCGCGGCACTACGCCCGAGGCCGACGCGAGGCTGGCGGCGGCCCTGCTCTCCGACCCCAAGGAGCGCGCCGAGCACGTCATGCTCGTGGACCTGTCGCGCAACGACCTCGGACGCGTGTGCGCGACCGGGACCGTCTCGGTGGCGCGTTATGCCGCCGTGGAGAAGTTTTCCCACGTGCAGCACCTCGTCTCGGAAGTGCGTGGCCGGCTCGCCGCCGGCCGGACCGCCGCCGATGCGCTGGCCGCCTGCTTCCCGGCCGGAACGCTGACGGGCGCTCCCAAGATCCGCGCCATGGAGCTGATCGACGGCCTGGAGGCGTGCCGGCGCGGCGTCTACGGCGGGGCGGTCGGCTACTTCGACGCGGCCGGCAACTGCGACATGGCGATCGCGATCCGGACGGCGGTCGTGGAGAAAGGGCTCTGGAGAATCCAGGCCGGCGCCGGCATCGTCGCCGACTCGGTCGCCGAAAACGAGTACGCAGAGGCGCAATCCAAGGCCGAGGCCCTCTTCCGCGCCATCGACCTCGCCCGCGACTGGTTCGCCCCGGGCACCCCGAAACCCCGGACCCGAAGGCCGAGAGTTCCATGATCTTCGTCGTCGACAACTACGATTCGTTCACCTACAACCTCGTGCAGGCGCTCGGGAAGCTCGACGACCGCGTCGAGGTTGCGCGCAACGACCGGTTCGACCCGGCCGCGGTCGTCGCGACGAGCCCGCGGGCGATCGTGATCTCGCCGGGCCCCGGACGGCCCGAGTCGGCCGGCCGGTCGCTGGCGATGGTCGGGGCGGCCGAGCGGTCCGGCATTCCGCTTCTGGGCGTCTGTCTCGGGCACCAGGCCATCGCCGCCTTCCACGGCGGCTCGGTGGTGCGGGCGCCGGCGCCGCGCCACGGAAAGAGCTCGCCGGTCACGCACGACGGTTCGGCCCTCTTCGACGGGCTGCCGAGCCCCTTCGAGGCCGGGCGGTACCATTCGCTGGTGGTGCGCGAGGAGGGACTTCCGGGCGAGCTCGCCATCACCGCGACCAGCGACGACGGCCTCGTCATGGCGCTCGCTCACCGCTCCAAGCGCGTCTTCGGCGTCCAGTTCCACCCCGAATCCGTTTTGACGCCCGAGGGCGAGCGCCTTCTCGCGAACTTCCTGGAGCTCGCGCGATGACGCCCGCGATCGCGGAGGCGCTTCGGATCGTCGCGGCACGGAAACCTCTGCCGCGCCTGCTCGCCGAGACGGCCTTCGGCGACCTGATGGACGGCCGGGCGACCGAGGCGCAGAAGGGCGCGCTGTTGCTCGGGATCGCCACGCGCGGCGAGACCGCCGAGGAGATCGCGGGCGCCGTCTCGGCCCTGCGCCAGCGCATGCGCCGCGTCACGAGCCGGCGGGCGCCGCTGCTCGACACGTGCGGCCCGGGCGGGCTCGGGCGCGACCTCTTCAACGTGTCGACGGCGGCAGCGGTCGTCGCGGCCGGCGCCGGTGCGGCCGTCGCCAAGCACGGCAACCGATCGATCTCCTCGCGCGTGGGATCGGCCGACGTTCTCGAGGCGTGCGGCGTTCGCGTGGACCTCGAGCCCGACGCCGCGGGGCGCGTGCTCGACGACGTGGGCCTGGTGTTTCTTTTTGCTCCCGC
>DATMNJ010000206.1:0-3099 GCA_035569175.1 Thermoanaerobaculia bacterium
CCCGGCCGTACCGCGGATGGCGTAGAGGCGGGAGAGCACGCGCGTGACGTTGGCGTCCGCGGCGGGGGCCCGCGCCCCGAAGGCGAGCGACGCCACGGCCGCCGCCGTGTAGTCCCCGAAGCCGGGCAGGGACCGCAGGGCCGCCAGGTCTCTTGGAAGGCGGCCGCCGTGCCGGGCCATCACGTCCCGCGCCGCCCGGCGGAGATTGCGGGCGCGGGCGTAGTAGCCGAGGCCCGACCACGCCGCGAGAACGGCGGGCTCTCCGGCGCGGGCGAGCGCGGGGAGATCGGGAAAGCGGCGCAGGAAGGCCTCGTAGCGTCCCCGCACGGCCTCGACGGTCGTCTGCTGGAGCATGACCTCGGAAACCCAGATGCGGTAGGGGTCGCGCGTGCCCCGCCAGGGCAGGCGGCGCCGCTCGCGTCGGAACCACGCGAGCAGGTTCGAGCGGACGAGATCGTGCCGGGCGCCGGCGCTCAGGAGACCGTGATGTCGGTTCTCGGCGCGATCCACCCGGGCTCCTTCATGAGGTCCCGGACGAACGCCTTCTCGGCTTCGTTGGGCAGCACTTCGGCGGCGTGCCGGGCGTACGCCTCGGCGGACAGCAGCTCGCCCGTGACCGAGTAGGTCATGCCCGCGTACTCGCCGATCGAGCGGTGAAACCTCATGTCCGGCGCGGTGAGCGGGGGCGTCCCCGCCGGGAGCAGGCGGCTGATCGACTGGAGGAGCTTGTCGACCTCCTGCCGGTAGAGCTCGCGGGAGAGCTCGTTCAAGTGAGCCTTGTCGACCTCTTCGGACTGCTTCGACTCGTCGTACCGTCCCTTGACGCCCCAGACGTAGAACCATTCGGCCGACGAGGAGGAGTCCTTGCCGAAGAGGTCGTAGGCCGTCGAGAGCCACTTGTTGACGTACTTCTGCAGGAGGGCGGGCGGAACGCGCCCGGCCTTCACGATGCGCTGCAGTCCCATGTGCCCGGTGCCGAGGTGAAAGCCCTCCTCGCGCAGCATCGGCCCCATCGAGCGGGCCAACGGCGCGAAGCCGGAGGTCGAGAGCATGTTGAGCTGGAACTTTCCGTCGCGGTCCACGAACTCGGTATACGTGAAGAAGTCGACCCAGTTGTCCACCTCGACGTTGAAGGACCCGAGCAGGCGGTTGTTCTGCCAGGAGCGCCGCTCGAGGAGCTTGCGGGCCTCGATCTTGCCGGTCTCTCCGAAGTTGTTCACCAGCAGGTGGCACATCTGCCAGCCGTGGCGCATCTCCTCGACCATGATGCGGCAGCAGCTGTCGGTGTCGTAGTCGGAGGGGGACGTGGCGAGCAGGTTGCGCTGTTGCTCGACCGACGCGAACTCCGTATCGCCCTGGTAGACGATGAGGTTCAAGAGGGCGTCGCGAATCTGCTGGTAGGGAATCTGCGTGACCCGCTCCCACTTCCTCTGGCCCCGGAAATCGCCATACTCGATCTCGTCGGTCTGCAGCTCTCCGTACTTCGCTTCGAACTGGTAGTCCGCGTGCTTGGGCAGGTGCAGCCCGATGTCGCCCTGCCAGGCGCGGAAGGAGTCGATCCAGTCGTCGAAGGTCGCGATCTTCTTCATGATGCCCCCGAAACCCGTATCATATCGGGATTGTGGCGACCGAGATCGACTGGGAGGGGCTGGTCGTCGCCTTCGAAAATCGCTCTCACAAAATCACCCATTTCTTCGACCGCCAGACGGGCGACGTCGTCCAGGTTCTCGAGCGCGACGCCGCCCGCCACGCGGAGCTCGCCGGAGACCCGCGCTACGCGGCGCTGCCCAAGGACGGCGGCGAGCGCTCGCGGGGCGACCTCGAGGACTTCGCCGCGCACTGCGAGGACGCGGCCTGCCGCGCCGACCTCCAGGCCGCCCTCGACACCGCCGACGTCCCGGCGTCGTTCCGCGCGGCGCTCCTCCGCCATCCGAAGCAGGAGTCGCACTTCTTTCAGTTCAAGGAGCGCCGCGCCAAGGAGAGGGCCGTCGCATGGCTCAAGGCGCACGGCCTCGTGCAATGACGTTCGCCCTCGAGATGCGAAGCGCGCAAGGGAATCAGACGGCGAGGTGCAGCACTCCGAAGCTCTGCGGGACGTGGAAGTCCGCGGGATCCGCGAACGTGGGCGACCAGGCCGAGTGCTCGTCCACCGCGCCGCGATCGATCCGGTAGAAATTGGCGCGCCAGCGGGCGGGCAGCCGTTCCGGGCAGATCGCGCCGAGGGGAATCCGCAGGCTCGCCGACCAGCGCTTCGGGCCGCGCGTTACGCGGGCAGCGAAACCGGCGCAGTCCCACGCGGTCTCGACGCGCATCGTCGCGCGCGCGAGATCCGGTGACGCGACCCGCGCATCGAAGAGGGTTCCGAGCGGGTTGACCTCGAACTCGTAGTAAAGGCGCGGCGGGTCTTCCGGCGCGAGGAAGATCTCGAAGACGTCCTCCTCCCAGAGGGGATCGTCGCGCCGCGTGTGCGTCGCGACGATCCTGTCGTCCCGCCCGTCGAAGCGCACGCAGAGGACCGCGCCGCGCAGGCCCAGGCGCACTGCCGTCGAGAGCCGGGGCCGCCGGCCCGTGCGGGCGTCCTGCAACCACAGGGCCGGCAGCGTGACGAGCCGGTCCGTCGCGGAGAGCAGGGGGACCGAGTGCTCCGGAACCGGGCCGGTCATGCGAGGCGCATCCCGGCCGACGGCCTCATCTCAGGTTCCAGGCCCGGAAGAGGTTGAAGCCGAGGTAGATGTTGCTCGGCGAGCGGAAGTTGGGAACGGCCTGGATGTACGAGTCGACCGTGGTCTGCCGCTGATTGCCGGCGAAGAAGGCGAACCGGTGTCGCAGCAGCGACTTCTCCACGCTCACGCTCCACCCCACGCCCCGGGAGTTGACCTTCGAAAGACGGGGGATGACCTCACCGTGAAGCGTGATCGAGTGCGTGAGGGCGATCGAGGCGGCGACCGGGATGTTGAACACGTTCTCGTAGAGTCCGGAGCATTGATAGAGCGTCGGCTGGTCCGAAAAGAGTCGGCACGACTGGTCGCCCGGAGTCGGAGAAGGCAGTTGTGCCGGGAAGTTGTTGGTCTGCTGGAGGTACGTCGGCACCGCGGTCAG
>DATMNJ010000207.1:0-3455 GCA_035569175.1 Thermoanaerobaculia bacterium
GGTTCCACCAGGTCCGGGTTCCGAAGGAAAACCTCCTCTGGGGAGAGGGCAAGGGGCTGAAGCTCGCCCTGATCACGCTCAACACCGGCCGCCTGACGCTTCCGGCGTCCTCGGCCGCGGTCGGCAAGCGCTGCCTCGAGATCTGCCGGGAGTGGTCCAACCAGCGGGTCCAATGGGGCCTTCCGATCGGGCGCCACGATGCCATCGCCCAGCTGCTGGCCGAGATGGCGGCGACCACCTTCGCGATGGACGCCGTGTCGGACCTCGCCTCGTCGATGGCCGACATGGGCGATCGCGACATTCGTCTCGAGGCCGCCGTCGCGAAGATGTGGAACTCGGAAGAAGGCTGGAAGATCGCCGACCGGACGCTGCAGATCCGCGGCGGCAGGGGATACGAGACGGCCGATTCGCTGCGCGCGCGCGGGGAGGCGCCCATCCCGGTCGAGCGGATGCTGCGCGACTTCCGCATCAATCTCATCTTCGAGGGGTCCTCGGAGATCATGCGGCTCTTCATCGCCCGGGAGGCCGTGGACACGCACCTCTCCGTGGCCGGAGCCTTCGCCGATGCCAAGGCCTCGCTCGGAGCCAAGGCCGCGGCCCTGCCCAAGATGGCGGCGTTCTACGGCTGGTGGTATCCGTCGCGGTGGCTCGGGTGGGGGCACTGGCCGCGTTTTTCGGAGTTCGGCCCTCTCGCCCGCCACGTCCGGTTCGCCGAGCGGACGACCCGCCGCCTCGCGCGGACCCTCTTTCACCAGATGCTCCGGCTCGGGCCGAAGCTCGAGAAGCGGCAGGCGCTCCTCTTTCGCGCGGTCGACATCGGCGCGGATCTCTTCGCAATGGCGGCCGCCCTCGCTCGCGCGGACGGTTTGCGGCGATCCGGCGCGCCCGAGGCCCCGCAGGCCGCGGAGCTCGCCGACGTTTTCTGCCGTACGACGCGGCGCCGCATCGCCGAGCACTTCCGCGCCATCGGATCCAACGACGACGTCGCGAAGTACGCGACGGCCCGCCGGATGCTCGAGGGCCGGTTCACCTGGCTCGAGAAGGGGATGACTCCGGCCGAAGAGGCGCCCGAGGCCGCGCCGAAGACCGCCCCCGGCGAACCCCGCGTCGCCCGCCGCTGACGAAGGAATCCCGGGAGTCTGGTCCCGGGGCCAGGTGTCTCCCGGGGGCCTGCGGCGGTAGACTCGGGAGGTGGGTCTCCTGCGTTCTCTCCTCCTGGCGTTCCTGATCGGGACGGCATCGGCGTCGGCGGCGACGTTCACGGTCAATTCCGCGGCCGACACGGATGACGGCGTCTGCAACCTGTCCAATTGCACCCTGCGCGAGGCCATCAACGCGGCCAACGCGAATCCCGGCATGGACACGATCCGGTTCTCCATCGGTTCCGGCGCGAAGACGATCGCGGTCCTGTCGGAGCTGCCGGTGATCGTCGATCCGGTCACGATCGACGGGACGACGCAGCCCGGGTATTCGGGGACTCCGATCATCGAGTTGAGCGGCGCTGCGGCCGGCACCGGGGCGAACGGACTCCACATCACCGCCGGCTCGAGCCTCGTGACGGGCCTGGTCATCAACCGGTTCGTGCCGGCCTTCCCGAGCGGCGGGGGTAACGGCATCTTCCTCGAAACCGGAGGCGGCAACGTCGTGCGGGGCTGCTACATAGGCGTCAACGTCGCGGGAACGGCGGGGCTCGGCAACGGCGGCAGCGGCGTCCTCATCTCGAACTCGGCGGACAACCTGATCGGCCGCACCGATCCCTCCCAGCACATGAACGTGATCTCGGGCAACGGCACCCACGGCGTGGCCGTGGCGGACGGCAGTGCCGACACGAACACCATCGCGGGGGATCGCATCGGCACCAACGCGGCCGGCACGGCTGCCATCCCCAACGGCTCCAGCGGCGTCGCGATCGCGGCGGGATCGGACAACGTCGTCGGGTCGGCGATGGTCGGAGATACGCTGCTCTCGGGCAACGTCGGCGACGGAGTCGCCATAAGCAGCCCCGCGATCGGGACCGTCGTGCAGAACTGCTGGGTCGGCCTGAATGCCGCCGGAACCGCGGCCCTTGGCAACCGGGGGCAGGGGATCGACATCGGCGGAGCGACCGGAGCGGTGATCGGGCCGGGCAACGTCGCGTCGGGCAACGCGCTCTCCGGCATCCTTCTCGTCAGCGGCGCGTCGGGTAACACCGTCGCCGGCAACTTCGTCGGAACGGACGCGTCGGGCGCGGCCGCGATCGGCAACCTGCAAAACGGCATCATCGCGTCGGGCTCGACCGGAAACACGATCGGGCCCGGCAACGTCGTCTCCGGAAACGGCACGAACGGCGTGCGGGTGCGCACGGGATCGTCGGGCAACGTCGTCAAGGGCAACGCGATCGGCGTCAACGCGACGATCACGGCGGCGCTCCCGAACACGCTGGAGGGCGTCCAGGTCAACGACGGAGCGCACGACAACACGGTCGGCGGCCCGGGGCCCGACCGCAACGTGATCTCCGGAAACGGGGACAACGGCGTTCTCTTCGCCGACGCGGCGACGACCGGCAACCTTCTCCAGGGCAATTTCATCGGGACCAACGCCACCGCGTCCCTGGCTCTTCCGAACGCCGCCAACGGCGTGGACGTCCAGGGCGGAGCGAGCAACACGACGATCGGCGGCACGACGGCCGGGACGAAGAACGTCATCTCCCTCAACGGGGGACGGGGCGTGTTCGTCGAGGCGGGCACGGGCAATGCGATCCTCGGCAACACGATCTCCTACAACGGCGGACTCGGCATCGACCTCGCGCCGGCGGGGGTGACGCCCAATGATCCGGGCGATTCGGACGTGGGCGCGAATCTCCTGCAGAACTTTCCGATCCTGTCCTCGATCGTTCTCGCGCCGACGTCCACCGACGTTCACGGGTCGCTCAACAGCCTCGCGTCGCTGGCCTTTCGCGTCGAGCTCTTTGCGAGCCTCTCCTGCGATCCGTCGGGCTACGGGCAGGGACAGCGGCCCCTCGGGTTCGTGGACGCGGCGACGGACGGCGGCGGCAACGTGACGTTCGTCGCGACGCTCGGGGCGGCGCTCGGGCCCTGGATCACGGCCACCGCCACGGACCCGTCGGGAAACACGTCGGAATTCTCGGCCTGCTTCCCGACGCCGCCCCCGGGAGCCACGGGAATGAGCCCGGTCTCGGGTCCCGCGTCGGGCGGAACGCCGGTCGTCATCCTCGGTTCCAACTTCCAGGCTCCCGCCGTGGTGAGATTCGGCACGACGCCAGGCTCGATGGTCCTCGTCGCGAGCGGGTCCGAGGTGGACGCGGCGGCGCCGGCTCTCCTTCCGGGCGCGCTCTACGACGTCGTCGTCTTCGATCCCAGCACGCTGTCGGCGACGCTGCCCGCGGCATGGCTGGCGGACTTCAGCGACGTGCCCCAGGGCAACCTATTCCACGACGACGTCGAAAAGATTTTCCG
>DATMNJ010000208.1:0-3485 GCA_035569175.1 Thermoanaerobaculia bacterium
CAGAAAGGCGAGGAAGAAGTCCACGAGGCCCGCGAGCACGTTGGCGATGGGGATTGTCAGCCGCGGAAAGTACACCTTGCGGATGAGGTTCGCGCTGTCCACGAGGCTGTTGGCCGACTGGCTCAGACCGTTGGCAAAGAAGGTCCAGGGAACCAGGCCCGCATACGCGAAGATCGGATACGGAATCCCGTCCGACGGCATCTTCGCGAGCTTGCCGAAAAAGAGACTGAAGACGACCATCGAAAAGAACGGCTGAATGATCGCCCAGGCGGCGCCGAGCACGGTCTGCTTGTAGCGGACCTTGATGTCGCGCCACACCAGAAAGTAGAGCAGCTCGCGATAGTCCCAGAGATCGCCCAGGCGCAGGCCAATCCAGCCCTTGCTCGGGCGAATCACGATCGTGGGAATCTCGGTCTCGGAGTGAACGACGGAGCTCATAGCTGGTTGACCTCATCATCCGGAGTTTTCGGAGAGGCGCCCCTGCTTCGAAGACCGCTCTCTCCCAGCAGACGTGCATACAGGCGGGTGAACCCTTCCGCGGAACGTTCGATCGAGAAGCGTGAGGCGATGGCGGGCCCCCGGGAGCCGAACGCGGCCCGCGTCCTGGCGTCGAGCATCGTCCGCATCGCCGCGGCGAGCTCCTCTTCGGATTCGGGCGCCACGATCAAGCCCCCGTCGGAGCCCAGCAGCTCTGGCACTCCCCCCACGGGCGTGGCAATCGAGGGCAGGCCCGAGGCAAGAGCTTCGATCAGGGCGATGGGGAACCCTTCGAAGCGGGAAGACAGGACGAAGACGTCGATCTGGCTCAAGAAGAACGGAACATCGTGTTCGAAGCCGACGAGTTGAAAGCGCGAACTGAGGCCGACCCGCTCGATCTCCGACGCCAGAAACTCTTTCAGGGGACCGCCCCCGGCGATGACGAAGTGGACCCGGGGATCTTCCTTCGCGAGCCGGGCCGCCGCAGCGATGAAAACCTCGTAGGCTTTCTCGGGAACCAGTCGTCCCGCCGCCCCGAGCAGGACGGCCTCGGAAGGAATGCGCCAGTGCGCGCGCCACGCCGGATCCCGCGGGCGAGAGGCAAAGCGCTTGAGGTCCGTCCCGCCGCGCGTCACGTGGATCCCATCGGGATGATCGAGTCCGCGGGCCCGAAAGTCGCGGGCCAGCTCCTCTGCGACGGCCGTGATCGCACTCGGCCGGCCTGCCGCGAGCCGGGTGACGTGCCGCCACCGCTCGAGCTCCCGGCCCTCCGGCCGGTACTGGCCATGGATCGTCCAGACGAGAGGCAGGCCCGCCCGCAGCAGCGCACCGTCCGCCTGCAGATCGATCCTGTGGGAGACGTGGGTGTGGACGAGATCGGCGCGAAGGCCCCGGAGCACACGCGCGAAGCGCAACGGAAACGTGAACGAGAGTTGATGCCGGAGCCACTGCGACACCCGGTACGACCCGACGTCGAGCCAGTCCGGCCACGGAACCGTGCAAACCTCGACCCCGATTCCCGCGTCGCGGTAGCGCTTGGCGAACTCCTCGGGCGCGGGAAAGAGGCAAAGGATGGTGTGTCGGTAGCGCCGCCCCTCCGGTGAGGCGGCCAGATCGAAAATCAGATTCTGGACGCCCCCGATTCCCGCCGTCCCGACCACGTGAACGATGTGGGGGCGCGCGGCCGGCATCGCTCTGGCACGCGGGTCGTTGCGTTCGGCCGACTCGAGCGAGAGTCCGCGCGCCTCGGTCATGCGCGCAAGCCCTCGCTCAGGCCGGAAAGGCCCATCGGGACCACCGCATAGCGAGCAGCCAGATGCTCGAACAGCGTGTCCAGGCCGCCGAGGAGCTCCCGAACCTCCCCTTCGGTCTGCGTGTAGGGGCTGGCCGCGGGAATCACCTCGACGCTGTGGAACATGACGTTCAGCACGGGCGTCGAGCTCCTCTCCCAGGTCGAGATCACGGTGTCCGCCCACGCGACGAGCTGATCGGGGGTCCCGCGCAGGGGGCGCACCCACATCTTCTCGATCGGACCCTTGAGCAGTCTCCGGAGGGGCGCCCGGCTGACCGCGCGATCGTTCAGTCTTCGCAGGAGGAAGGACGGCCACCCGGCCATGGCCGGCGCGAGAATGGTGACCGGGACTTCCAGCAGGCGCAGCGACCCGGCCCGCCGCGGGTCTTCCGCGGACGGATGGTACGGAGCAAGCGGCGCCCCCCAGTAGTTGCTCGAGAGCCCTCCCGGATACTCGTTGGTCCGGAACGGAGTCACGCTGGAGTCGACGCGGTATCCGAGCTCGTCGAGAAACGCGAGACTCCGCGGCCCCAGGGCGAATCGCCCCGCCCGAAAACTCGCCGGGCGCCGTCCGAAACGCGACGCAAACAGCTCGGTGAGGTTCTTGAGCTTCTCGCGCTCGACCGCCGGAGCGTACGCCGTCTGCGGCGTGCTCGTGACCGGCGCGTCACGATCGGCCTCCGGCTCGATGAATTCGCCGTGGAGGTGCGTGCCGAGCTCGGCGCCCTCGATGCCGCGCAGCACCGCCACACACTCCGGATCCTGGAGGATTTCCGGGCTCACGAGGTACGTCGGCACCAGTCCGTGTTTCCGGAAGAAAGGCGAAAACACCTTCGGGACACCCTCGGTGACCGAGCGGAACCGAAGGGGGAACTGAGTCTTCCACCCCGGTCCCTTGTCGCACTCGGTGTCGATGCTGACGACGACGAAGACCTTTCGACGAACCGGGCCGGGACTCACCCGGGGCGCGGCTTCTCCGGAACGGGCCGGCGTCGCGCTCACAGAGCCCTCTCGAGAAGCTGACGCATCGTTCGTCCGAGCGCTTCCCGTCGGGCGATCACCGTCGACCAGGCGCCGCGGCCACTCCCGAGCGCCAGGCGCACGCGATCGATCGCCATGCCGACCGAACCGGGATCGAGGGGCACCGAGAGTTCGAGAAGGCCCAGGGTCTCCGCGAATCCGAAATTGCGTCCATCGGCGAGAACCGGAATCGGCGGGATCCCGAACCCAAGGCCGGCGATTCCCGAATGCAATCGGAAGCCGACGATGACGTCGCACTCCCGGATCGCATCGAGCATGCGCAGCGGGTCCTTGTCGTAGACGAACGCTTCGCCGAGAAGACGACGTGCCAGGTCGAGATCTCCGGCGTCGTGAACGAGAACGCGCGTCTCGAGCCCCTCTGCGCGAAGCGCGGCCAGGAGACCCAGAAAGAGCTTCGTCATCAAACGCCGACGCTGGTGGGTCGGGCTCCGATTTTTTCCGGGAAGCCACGTGGCGGAAGAGAACATCCGGCGCGGGAGGAATGGCACGCCGACGAGAGCCCGTCCGACGGGCCGGAGCGGCTCCTCGCCGAGAAACCCGGCCGGACAACCCGTCACCGTCGCGGTGCTGATTCCGTGCCGGGCCAGGACTCGGGCGGTCAGGTCGTCGCGCACGGAGCTCGCGCGAGCCCGCGCGTGAAGGCCGCGGATCTGCTCGGCGACCCGGTCCGGCATCG
>DATMNJ010000209.1:0-8602 GCA_035569175.1 Thermoanaerobaculia bacterium
GTCGTCATCATCGGCGGCGGCCCCAACGGCCTGGTGGCCGCGTGTTACCTCGCCAAGGCGGGCTTCAAGCCCGTCGTCCTCGAGAAGCGCGGCGTCGTCGGCGGGGTCGCGGTGACCGAGGAGTTCGCACCCGGATTCAAGGTCTCCTCGGTCCTGCACGCGGCGGGCCCCTTCCTGCCGTCGATCGCCCGGGACCTCGGCCTCGACAGGCACGGCCTCTCCTTCATCCAGACCGAGGTCCGCGTCTTCGCGCCGGGCCAGGACGGGCCCTCGTTCGCGCTCTACGGCGACGCGGCGCGCACGGCCGCGGAGATCGGAAAGGTCTCGCCCCACGATGCGAAGGGGTACCTGAGCCTCCACGAGACGCTCGGCCGGATCGGAAGGCTCCTCGAGCCCCTGCTGACCATGACGCCGCCCTCGATCGACGACCCGTCCCTGTCGGAGATGTGGCAGCTCTTCGGCGTCGGCCGCAAGTTCCGGGCCCTCCCGCGGCGCGACGCGTTCCGCCTCCTGCGCTGGGGACCGATGGCCGTCGCGGACCTCGTGGCCGAGTTCTTCGAGACCGAGCTGTTGCGCGCGGTGGTCGCGGCGCGGGGCATCGCTGGAACCTTCGCCGGCCCCTGGTCGGCCGGCACGAACCTCGGCATCCTCCTCGGCGCGGCCCTGGACGGCAACGCCGCCGGCCCGGCGACCTTCGTGCGGGGCGGCATGGGCGCGCTCACGCAGGCCCTCGCGGCCGCGGCGCGCGGCTTCGGCGCCGAGGTCCGGACGGGCGCCGACGTCGCCCGCGTCGCGACGAGGGACGGCGCCGCGACCGGCGTCGTGCTGTCGACCGGCGAGGAAGTGCTGGCCCGCGCCGTGGTGTCCAATGCCGACCCGAAGCGGACGCTGCTCGGATTCGTGGACCCGGTGGACCTGGATCCCGACTTTCTCCAGAAGATCCGCAACTACCGCTCGACCGGAGCCCTGGCCAAGGTGAATCTGGCACTCTCGGGCACGCCCGAGTTCACGGCCGCGAAGGCCGCCGGCAGCGGGGCGTCCGGCGTTCTGGCCGGCCGCATCCACATCGGACCCGACATCGACTACCTCGAGCGCGCTTACGACGCGGCCAAGTACGGCGATTTCGCTCCCCACCCGTACTGCGACATCACGATTCCGACCGTGACCGATCCGTCGCTCGCGCCGTCGGGCAAGCACGTGATGTCGGTCGTCGCGCAGTTCGCGCCGCGCAACCTCAGGGCGGGCGACTGGAACGCCAGGCGCAACGCCCTCGGCGACGCCGTCGTGGACACCATCGCCGCCTACGCTCCGAACCTCAAGGGCCTGGTCGCGCACCGGCAGGTCCTCACGCCGCTCGACCTCGAAGAAACCTACGGCCTGACCGGAGGGCACGTCTTCCACGGCGAACAGGCGATCGACCAGCTCTTCACGATGCGCCCGCTGCTCGGCTGGGCGCAGTACCGCACGCCCGTCAAGGGCCTCTACCTCTGCGGGTCGGGAACGCACCCGGGCGGCGGCGTCACCGGCGCCCCGGGCGCCAACGCCAGCCGCGAGGTCGCCAAAGACCTCCGCGGCCGAGCGTAGCTCGGACTTCCGCTCTCAGCCGACGCGCTTCACGCACCGACGGGTCCTTCCGCCGGGCGTCACGGCGCGCCGACGACTTTCCAGTTGCCGTCGGCCTCGAGGCGCAGGCGCTTCTTCGCCCGGGCGTCGGCGACGAGGAGGTCGCGCAGATTGCCCTTTTCCGAGACACGCCTGGCCGACTTCCACATCGGGTAGCCGCCTCCCCCGGAAGCGCGATAGGAGTTGATCGCGACCATGAGGACCTCGTCGTCGCCGATCTCTTGCCCGTCGCGCCGCAGAGACGCGACGCGATGGCCCGCCGGCTTCGAGAGGTCGAGAACGTACTCGCCGCCCGCCAGCGTGTCGCAGTTGCGGCCGAGCTCGTTCGGGCGAGCGACGCAGCCCGCCGACCGCTCCAGGGCCGCGCGGACCTGGCGGCCGGTCGCTGCGACGGTCACGAGGCTGTTCTCGTAGGGATAGAACGCCCAGATCTGGCGTACCGTCAACGGCCCGGCCTGCCAGTCGGCCAGCTCTGCCGGCAACAGCGAGCAGAAGGACAGCGCGGCCTTCCCTTCCCGAAGCTGCACGGCATGGAGCCAGTCGAGCAGGGCCGTGTCCTGTCGGCGAGCGCCTCGGCCCGAGACCGGCGTCTCCAAAACGGCGGCTTCCCCGGCGAGGACGCCCATGGTCGCGTCGTGCTCGGGAGCGACCGCCGCCACGACCTCCGGGTCGGGAACGACGCCTTTCATGCGCAGGTTGCGCCCGGAGACGGCGGCGACGCGCCAGCGGCCGTCCGCCCGCTCGAGCGTCACGTCGAAGCGGGTGAGCGTGTTGCCCCAGCGGCCGGGCTGCGAGACCCACGTCGTGCCCAGCCGGGTCGGCGCGATGACGGCGTGCGCATGCCCGGAGAGCAGGAAATCGATGCCCTCCACCTCCGTGGCGAGGGCATAGGCCTGATTCTCGCCATTGTCCGACCGCTCGATCCCCGATTTCGGGTCGCGCTCGAAACTTTCGTGCGCGATCACCACCACGAGGTCGCAGTGCTCGCGGCCCCGCAGGATCGGAACCCAACGCCGCGCCGCGGTCACAGAATCGCCGAAGTGGAGCTGGCCGAGAAGGGCCGGGCTCTCCCAACTGGCGACGTGCGGCGTGACGAGGCCCAGGATGCCGACGCGCACGCCGGCGACCTCTTTGACGGCGTACGGCGCGAAGGCCGGCTCGCCGTCGGGCCCGAGCGTGTTCGCCGAAAGCCACGGGAACCGGGCCTCCCGGCGCGACGCCTCGAGACGCCCGACGCCGAAGTCGAACTCGTGGTTACCGATCGCCATGGCGTCGTAGCCGATGAGGTTCATGGCGCGCACGATCGGGTCGCTGCCGTCGCCGATCCGGCCGGCGAAGACGAGGGCCTGCGTCGGCGCGCCCTGGATGGTGTCGCCCGAGTCGAGCAGGAGCGTCGCCGCACCCTCGCCGCGGATCGTGCGAACGGCCGTCGCGACGCGCGCCAGGCCCTCACCGAGGTCGGCGTCGGCGAGCGCGTCGTGCGGATGGACCCGCCCGTGAAGGTCGGAGGTATGGAGGATCGTGAGGGTGGCGGCGGAAAGCCGCGCCGCAAGGAGCCCGAGGGCGAGGGCGGTTCGAAGCAGCCGCATCGGACCGATTCTAGATCGCCGTGCGCGATCCGACGCGCTGGAGCCATAGAGCCATAGAATCGAAGCCGAGATGGCAAAGATTCGAAAACCCGCGGAGTCCTTCGAGGTCAAGAAGCGGCGCGCCGCGGCGGTGCTGCGTCGGCTCGCGAAGGCCTATCCCGATGCGCACTGCGCGCTCGACCACGGGAGCGCCCTCGAGCTGCTCGTCGCGACCATCCTGTCGGCGCAGTGCACGGACGTTCGCGTGAACATGGTGACGCCGCACCTCTTCGCGAAGTACACGACGGCCGCCGACTATGCCCGGTCGCCGAAGGGCGTGCTCGAGCGCGAGATCCGGTCGACCGGCTTCTTCAACGCGAAGGCCAGGAGCATCCGGGCCGCCTGCGCCGCGATCGCGGCCGAGCACGGGGGGCGGGTCCCCGACACCATGGAAAAGCTGCTGCCCCTGCCCGGCGTCGGCCGCAAGACCGCCAACGTCGTGCTCGGCAATGCCTTCGGGAAGGACGAAGGCTTCGTCGTGGACACCCACGTCGGGCGGCTCTCGCGCCGTCTCGGCTTCACGCGCGAGACGGATCCGGTCAAGGTCGAGCAGGACCTGAACCGGCTGATCCCGAAAGGCCGTCGAACGCTGGGAGCTCACCTTCTCATTGCCCATGGCCGGACGATTTGCGTGGCCCGAAAGCCGCGCTGCGGCGACTGCCCCGTCGATCCGCTCTGCCCGAAAATCGGTGTGTAGACGGCCGAAAGTTCGCGCCCGCTTGACGGAAATCAGTTTTCCGTAGGTGCGGAGGAAAACCCTGTCGATATCCCTGCGGAAACCCTCAGAAAAACGCGAAAAGGGCCGGTCGGGGACCGAATTGCACCAACCTTTGTGCGGTCTAACAACCTATGCGCCATCAATGAGTTACGCGTGATGCCCAAGCCGTTGTGCAGAAGTTCGGGAGTCGCGAAACAGGCGGCAGGCGCTTTTCCACACGCGCAAGCGACTCAGATAACGAAACTTAAGCCCGGCTTCAGTCAGCTTCCGGGCCGATGCTCGCCGTAAAGCTCCTTGAGCGCGCCCACGATTTCTCCGAGCGTCGCGCCGCTCGAGACCGCTTCGATGAGGCCCGGCATGAGGTTGCGATCTTCGCGCCCGTGGCGGCGGACGTTTTCGAGCGCCGCCGCCGTTTTCCCCGGGTCGCGGGAGGCGCGAAACGCGCGCAACCGCTCGACTTGCTCGGCCTCGACGCGCGGATCCAGCGAGAGGATCGGTACGGAAGCCTCGTTCCCGTCGCGGTAGGCGTTGACCCCGACGACGACCCGCTTGCCCTCCTCGACCTCGCGCTGCGCAACGTAGGCGGCCTCCTCGATCTCGCGCTGGAAGAACCCCTGTTCGATCGCGGCGACCGACCCCCCGAGGGCGTCCACCCGGGCGATCAGCGCACGTGCCCGCTCGCGGATCGCCTCGGTCCACGCCTCGACCAGGTAAGAGCCACCGAGTGGATCGACGACGTCCGCGGCGCCGCTCTCGTTGGCGATCACCTGCTGCGTCCGCAGCGCGAGGAGCGCCGACTCCTCTGTCGGCAGCGCAAGGGCCTCGTCCCTGGCATTGGTGTGCAGCGACTGGGTCCCCCCGAGAACGGCGGACAGGGCCTGAAGGGCGACCCGCACGACGTTGACCTCGGGCTGCTGCGCCGTCAACGTCGAGCCGGCGGTCTGCGTGTGGAAGCGCAGGCGCCAGGACCGCGGGTCCTTCGCGCCGAAACGGTCGCGAGCGATGCCGGCCCAGAGCTCCCGCGCGGCCCGGAACTTGGCGACCTCCTCGAAGAAGTTCGCGTGGGCATTGAAGAAAAACGACAGTCGCGGCGCGAAGTCGTCGATCGCCAGCCCGCGGGCAAGCGCCGCCTCGACGTAGGCGATGGCGTTGGAGAGCGTGAAGGCCACCTCCTGGACCGCCGTCGAGCCGGCCTCGCGAATGTGGTACCCGGAGATCGAGATCGTGTTCCACCGCACAACCTCGCGGCCGCAGAAGTCGAAGAGGTCCGTCGTGATCTTGAGTGACTCCCGGGGCGGGAAGATGTACGTCCCCCGGGCGATGTACTCCTTGAGCAGATCGTTCTGCACGGTGCCGGACAGAGCGTCCCACCGGATGCCGCGCTCCCGCGCCACGGCGAGGTAGAAGGCGAGCAGGATCGACGCCGTCGCGTTGATCGTCATCGAGATCGAGACGTGGTCGAGGGGCAGTCCCTCTGTCAGGACGCGCATGTCGTCGATCGTGGCAATCGCCACGCCGACCCGACCGACCTCCCCGCGGGCGAGCGGATCGTCCGAGTCGTAGCCCATCTGGGTCGGAAGGTCGAAGGCCACCGACAGGCCCGTCTGGCCCTGTTCGAGCAGGTACCGGTACCGGGCATTGGATTCCCGGGCCGAGCCGTACCCCGCGTACTGGCGCATGGTCCAGTAGCGGCCCCGGTAACCCTCGGGAAAGGCGCCGCGGGTGTAGGGATAGTCCCCCGGGGCCGGCGAGCCGTAGAACGGATCGATCGGGATGCCCGAGCTGGTTTCGGCCGGCAGATTGGGGCGTTTCGGGCTCGATTTGGGATCCGCCACGCCCGGGATTGTTTCACAGCGATTCGAGCCGCCGCGGCCCCCCACGCGGCCGGATGCTAAAATTACCCGCCCAAACGCATGACGGAGCATTTTCGGGGAAGGCTCGAGGTCTTCGGCCTCGCGGACCTCCTCCAATGGATGGAGTTGAACCGCCGCTCGGGGCGGTTGACGGTGACGCGCGGGCACGACCGCCGCACGCTCGACTGGAAAGAGGGCGAGATCGTCTACGTCTCGGGGTCGCTGCCGCGACACCGCCTCGGCGTCCACCTTCTGCGCAGCGGCGCCCTCCCCGCCGCCACGCTGTACGAGCTGCTCGCCCGCAACATGACCACCCAGGAGAACCTGACGCGCCTGATCCTCGACATGAACCACGACACGCTCGACGGACTCTCGCTGCGCGTCGAGGAACTGGCTCGCAAGCTGCTCTTCGAGATCTTCGAATGGCGCGAGGCCAACTTCGACTACGACCCGACCTACCGCGTCCAACCCATCCTGCGCATCGGGTTGACGCTGCGGGGGCAGGCCCTGGCGTTCCAGGGCGTCAAGCAACTCGACGACACGCATCGCCTCTCGCGCAAGGAGCGGCGCGAGACGTGGGAGGCCGCGGACGCCTGGGTGCTCCCTTTCCTGACCGACGGCATCGAGGAGCACTTCTGGGAAGCCGCCGAGCGCATGGGAACGACGGTCGACCCGCTCGAGGCCCGCGGCCACGCCGCCCGCTTCCGCGAGTTCGCGCGGCGGCTGCGCGAGCGCCTGATCCGCAACTACCTCATGCGCCCCGTGCATGCCGACACGGCCAGCCTGCTCCTCGAACTGCTCAAGAGGCGGCCCCCGCTCGATCCCTCGGCCATCGTGCCGATCGCGGCGCTCGACCAGTACCTGACCCTGAACCTGCTCATCCTCGCAAACTCCCTCTCGGTCGACCGCGAAAACTCGGTCGGCACCGTGCCGGACGCCCTCGAGCGGATCGGGGCGCGCGCCGCGACGGTCTTGATCGACCGGCTCTCCTCTCCCGATTTCCCGGCGCTGCCGACCAACGATCCGGCGGCACGGGCGGTACGGCGCGCGAGCCTCGCCGCCGCCGTCGCGGCGGGGCGGTACGCCGAGCGCTACGGCGTCAGCCGGGAGCGGGGCTACACGCTCGGCCTGCTGCACTGCATCGGCTATGCGGACCTCTTCGAGATCGTCCGCGAGATGAACCTGCCGGCGGGACCCTTTCGGGGCTCGATCCTCGAGACGTACCGTCCTGCCGTCGGCCGGGCTCGCGCCGAGATCTGGGGCCTGCCGCGGGACTTCGAGGCGGTCCTCTCCGACGACGGGACCGATCCGAGCGCCGGGGCGGCCGTGGTTCGCCTGGCCCGCGCGGCTGTTCCGGCCTGCGCGATCGGGAGCCTGCCCGTCGAGAGCGGCGACGACCTCGAGGCCGAGGAGCTGACTGGCGAGGTCAACATGCTGTTCGAATACCTGGGTCTCGAGACCGTCGGCACCGCCCGCGAGTAGGTCCGGTCCACCGTCCTTTAGTTTTTTCCTAAAATCAGGACACTTCGGAATCCGCCGGACCCCGGGGGCGTTGTGCGAATCGGTTCCCGGCGATCTGCCGAGCTCGAGAAAGGACCGAAACGATGCAACCTGCCAGAACGGCCGCGGCCCTGATCCTGTCCGCCGCGACGGCGCTCGCCCAGCAGCCTGTTCCCCAGGCCGCCGCCCAGCTGCCGACCTTCTCGGAAAGCGTCGAGGTCCGGGTGCTGAACCTGGACGTGGACGTTTCCGACTCCAAGGGAAATCCGGTCACCGATCTCAAGCGCGAAGACTTCGTGCTCAAGATCGGCGGCAAGCCGGTCCCGATCGAATACTTCTCGATGATCAACGAGGGCACCATCCACGCGCCGGACCTCGCCACGGCGGCTCCGGACCAGATCCTCGACACCTATAAGAAGGGGGACGACGCGTTCGTCCCGCGCAACTTCCTGGTCTTCGTGGATCTCGGATACATGCCTCCGGGCCTGCGCAACCGGAGCCTGAACGCGATCCGGGATCTGGCGACCCGCCTCGGCCCGAACGACGCGATGCGGGTCATCGTCTTCAACCGGCTGCCGACGGTCCTGGTCGACTGGACGACCAGCAAGGACGTCGTGACCACGGCGCTGGCGGACATCGAGCGGCAGGGCGTCGGGATGTCGCGCCTGCAGGCGCAGACGCAGACCATCGCGCAGATCGACTCGATGGGCCAGGGGCGGCGCAACGCCAGCTCGCGGATCCAGATCGCGCGCCAGTACGGCCAGGAAGTCGGCATCGAGATCCAGACCATGATCCAGAGCATGCGGGACGAGCTCGTGACGCTCACTCCCCTGAACGGCAAACGGGCGTTCCTGTTTCTCTCGGGAGGCTTCGAGTATCAGCCCGGTTTCGTCATGGCGCAGTACGCGGCCGGCAACTTCCCCACGCTGACCAACATGAACGCTCGCGACATCTCGACCGAGCTGACGAAGCTGATCCAGCGCGCCAACTCCGACCAGATCACCTTCTACACGGTGGACGCGACCGGCCTCGAGGCCGCTGGCACGGCCGCGTCCGAGGGCACGCCCCAGGCCAACCAGGTCGGGTTCGAGAACCGGCCGAGCCTGACGTTTCAGGCGAGGCAGGACCGCCAGAACGGACTGTCGCAGATGGCCGTCGAGACCGGGGGCATCGCTCTGCTGAACACGAACGACTTTCAGGCGGGCCTGTCTCGCGTCTACCAGCAGGTCTCGACCTACTACACCCTGGGCGTGACCCTCTCGAAGCTCGGCCTGACCGGG
>DATMNJ010000210.1:0-4895 GCA_035569175.1 Thermoanaerobaculia bacterium
GAGAGGGCGGAAGCGTTTCAGCCCCTTCCGATCGAGCTCGCGGTACAGCTTCTGGACGAAGCGCTCGAGCGGAGAGCCCTCGAGCTTCAGACCGAGCTCCTTGATGGGCTTGGTCAGGATCTCCTGGAAATCGGGAGGGGCTTTTTCGAAGGCGCGCAAAAGACTTCGCGAAAGGGTAACACGCGAACGATGCGGCTACAATGTCGAACGGAGGACTTCATGGCCGAGTGCACCATCAAGATCATTCCGAACGGTCCCTACCGCGTGACCGGGCCCGCGACCATGACCGATCCGAAGGGAAACGTGATTCCTCTTGAGGAGGGCCGCGCGGTGTCGCTGTGCCGCTGCGGCGCCTCGGCGAACAAGCCCTACTGCGACGGCACGCACGCGCGCATCGGGTTCGACGCCTCGGAGTCGGCCGTCAAGGGATAGGAGAGCAAGCGCGTTGCTCGCTGGCCTTCTCCTTCTTCTTCTTCGACTGCCGGCGGATCCTCTTGCGCCGAGCCTGACCGCCGACTTCGACGGCGAGGGCCACGAGGAGACCGTCACAGCGGCGCGGCGGCGTGGCGGGGTGCGCCTCGAGGTCCGCGACGCGTCGGGCAAGAAGCGCGCCGACGCCAACGCTCCGGCGCCGAGCGCCGACGTCATCCACGTGGAGCTTTCCGCCGGCTCGCTCGGCAGCGCGGGCGCGCTGCTGGCGGTGACCGCCGCGACCGATGCCTCGGAGTGTCTCTCGGTCTGGCGCTACCGCACGCAGACGCTGGCGCAGCTCCCCCTCCGCGACGCCGCCGGCAAGGCCGTGCCCGACTGCGGCCGCTCCGGCGTGTGGACGTTCCGCTGGGAGACGGAGGCCGAGGGACGGCCGGCCGCGCTCGTGCGCGAGCGATCCGAAAAGACGGAGCAGGGAACCCTGCGCATCCGCGACGTGTTCGCCTTCGCCGGGTTCAGTCTCGACGCGGACGCGAAGCGCTCGTCGCGCGAGATCGAGGGCGTGCCGATCCCGGCGTGGTACGGCGCCGTCCTGTACCCGGCATCCGCTCTCGAGGTGCTCTACGCGCGCTTCGATCTCTCGCGGCTGCGCGCGGCGCCGACCCTTTCGATCGTCGCGGACCGCGAGCGCGGCGTCTTCAAGCTGCGCTTCGCGGGACCCCAGGGCACGCTCGCCGCGCCGGTGGAGTCGTACGCGGCGAAGGGCCGCGAAGCGACGCTTGGAGCGCGGTCCGGCGAAAAGACCGTGCGGGCCACGGTCCGGCTCGGCGGCGACGGCAGCATCCCGCTCGAGGTCGGGGTCGAGGGGCTCGGCGCTCCCTGGGACGCGTCCTACGGCCCCGCCGGAAGCTGGCACGGCCGCGCGGACAAGGTCTATCCGACCGCCGCCGACGAACTGGCCTCCGACCAACTCGTGGGCACCTGGGTCGATCCGGACGGCGGGCAGACGCCGATCGGGCTCGAAGGGGCGCCCCCCTTCCGCGTCCGCCTCGGCTCCGATTCCTACGTCCTCGACCTCGAGGGCGCCGAACGCCCCGTGGACCTCCTGCTCCTGCCCGCCGGAGCGGGCGGGCGGCCCTGGGGGATCACCTTGCGCGGCAAAAACTTCATCGAGCGAATCCCTTACGGCTGCCCCGGGGACGACAAGGCCGCCTGCCGCCCCGAAGGCCCCCCCGAGCGGCTGCGCCGGCTGGGCGGCCGCGCCAACGTCCAGTGAAAAGGGACAGGTTGACGGGCGGATCGATCGTGTCTAACCTTCTCAGGGAAAATCCTTAAGGTGACGTTGGAACTCTCGCACGTCGGGCTCGCCGTCCAGACGGTGGGCACGGCGCTGCTCGCCGCGATCCTCATCTACCTCTCGCGGGGCAAGGGAAGCCGCGTCCTCCAGGCGGCCGGGCTGGCCTGGCTCTTCCTGCTCGCGTCCCTGCTCGTTCTGGCGCCGGAGGCCTACGACTTCCAGCGCGCCCTCTACCAGTACTGGACGTTTCTCTACATCGTCGCTCTCTGCGTGGCGACGATCCGTATGGACCGCGACCTTTCCCTCGCCAAGCCTCTGGCCGTCGCCGCGGTGGCGGGGATCCCGCTCTCGCTCTTGATGGAACGGGTCCTGCCCAACGAGAACACGTTCCAGGCCGTGCACTCGGGCCTGCTCGGGGTCGCGTGGCTGCTGGCCGCCGTCTTCATCTTTCAGAGTCCGCGCGCCGGGCTGGGCCGCCAGTGCGCGGGGGCCGTCGCGCTCCTGACCGCGGCCGCGGAGTTGGTGTACGTGGTGCTCTTCGCCCAGGCCTCCGCCACCGCGCAGAGGCTCAGCCGATCTCCGGCTTCGCTCGAGACCTACACCGGATTTCTCGACGTGCTCCTGGAGATGCTCTTCGGCATCGGCCTGATCATCTGGGCGATGGAGGACACCGAACGCCGCCTGGCGACCCTCCACGCGCGGACGGCGGACGATTCGCGCCGTTCGCAGCGCCGCGCCTGGCTCGACCCGCTCACCGAGACCCACAACCGGTTCTTCCTCGACGAGGTGCGGCCGGAGCTCGAGGCGGACGAGGCCGGCGGCTCCATCGTCCTCATCGACATCGACGGCCTGAAGCGCATCAACGACGAGGAGGGCCACGAAGAAGGCGATCGGGCCATCTGGACGGTCGCGACCGGCATCAAGAAGCTCGTGCGCGGCAACGACCACGTGATCCGCTGGGGCGGCGACGAATTTCTCGTGATCCTTCCGGGGATGGACGAGGAGCTGGCGCGCCGGCGCTTCTACATGCTTCCCGCCAAGATCGACGAGGTCAAGCAGTCGGCGCGCCCCGGCGGCAAGCCGTACGCGAAGTTTCTGGCCGCCTCGGTGGGCATCCACCCCTTCTCGCGGCGCATCACCCTCGACGTCGCCATCGCGCAGGCGGACCGCATCATGTACGAACGCAAACGGGCGCACCGCGAGCTGCGAGGCGGGCCGGTCCGGGAAAGGACCCGATGAACTACTACTGGACGGTGTGCCCGAAGTGCGCGTGCGAGCTGACGTTCCACTTCGTCGAGACCGCGCGAGGCCTAGAGGGCTCGGTGCGGCGCTGGTCGCGGGACCGGTCCACCAACGACGGCCGACTGCTCGAAACCCCGCGCGCCGACGTCGCCGCGGACGGTGGCTTCCGCGCCGCGTGCGTCTGCGGCGAACCGATCGCCATCGACCCGGCCCGCGTCACGCGGGCGACGACGGAGAGGCCCGCCGTCTGAGACGCGTCCCGATCGAGGACTCTTTCGACCTGCATTCGTTCCGCCCGGAGGACGTCGCCTCGGCCGTCGACGAGTACCTCCGGGAAGCTCGGCGGAAGGGATTCCGCGAGGTGCGACTGATCCACGGCAAGGGCATCGGCGTGCGGCGGGCCGAGGTCCGCCGGCTTCTTGCGGCACGTCCGGACGTGACCGGCCACCGGGACGCGCCTCCCGAGAGGGGCGGCAGCGGCGCGACGATCGTGATCCTCGCCGCGCTGCCCGAAAGGCGCTAGACCTCCTCGATCGCCACCTCGAGCGGCATCGCGGACCGGACGACCTTGGAGACGATGCAGTACTTCTCGGCGAGCGAGAGCGTCTTCTCGACCTCGGACCGCCTTTCCGCGACGAGCACGGCCGGCACACGGACGTGGAGGACGGCCTTGCGCAGGCGGTACCCTCCGGCAGGGTCTTTCTCGAGCTCGCCCGATGCGCGCAGCGCCGGCTCGGCGTATCCGATGCCGAGCTTCTTCAGAAAGATGGCCCACGTGTTCAGGAAGCACGCGGCGAGCGCCGTCAGCAGGAGCTCCTCGGGGTTGGCGCGTTCTCCGGAACCGCCGAGCACCTTCGCGCCCGCGAAGGCGATGCGATCGCCGGCGGGCGGGGTCGCCACGCCGGATCCCAGGGCGTCACCGGACCACGAGGCGTTGATCGAAAACTGGTGCAGCTCTTCCGTTTCGGCCATGGCCCGATGATGACATATTGGTCTCGGGAGCCTGGAATGACGCATCGAGGCGGACGAATCCTGGTCGGTGCGCTCGCCGTTGCGGCGGCTGCGTGCGCGTCGCCGCCAAGACCGACGGCATCGTCGCTCCGGATCGCGGCGCACGAACCGGCGATCATCGAGGGCCGCGTCGTGGACGCCGGCGGCCATCCCGCGGCCGGGATCGCCGTGCGCGGCATTCCGCGCGGCGCGGACATCCCCTGGGCGAGCCCCGTGGTCACGGGGTGCGACGGCCGCTTTTGGCTCGCGGTTCCCGCCCCCGCAGCTTACGGGTTCCTGCTCGCGTGGAAGACCACGGCGGTCATCACGCCGAGGCCGGACGATCCCGCGCTCGTGGCCGTTGCGGTGGAGCCGGGCGCCCGCGTGGCGGGCGTCGTGCTCGTCTTCGACGACGCCGCATGGCGCCTGGCCACCGCGGCGGCACCGCCAGACACGCCGGCCTGTCCCTGACCGTATAATCCGCGCGATGGCCGCGAACCCGAAAGCCGAACGGCGCCGCGTGCGCTGCGTGATCAACGGCAAGGAGATCGACGTCTGGGAGGGATACCGCCTCTGGGACGCCGCTCTCGACGCGGATGCGAAGCTCTGGAAATGGTGCGGCGGCGAAGGCCTCTGCGCGACCTGCGCCGTCGTTCCGGTGTCGGGCGGCGAGAACCTCTCGCCGCCGACGAAACTCGAGAAATTCTCGCTCGCCCTCTGGTTCGCCAAACCGCTCGCCCTCGTCCGCAAGCGCTGGAAGGACCGCACCGTACGCCTCGCCTGCCAGTCCTACGTCAACGGGCCCGTCGAAGTGGTCGGCGTGCTCGGCGGCCAGGGAAAAGAGGCGCGCGAGGCCGCGGGGATGGAGTAAGCAGGAGGCGGCTCGCCGGAGACAGGCCGTCGTTCCGATGCCCTGCCCCCGCCCACGGCCTCCCGC
>DATMNJ010000211.1:0-2582 GCA_035569175.1 Thermoanaerobaculia bacterium
CGATTGAGGCCGCCCGCAACCGTGCCGATCCAGAGGCTGCCCTCGCGGTCTTCGAAGGTCGACACGACCGTGTCGTCCGAAAGCCCGTCGGCAGGCGTGAAGCTCGAGAGCTTGCCGTCCGTCAGGCGCGAGATCCCGCCGCCCTGGCAGCCGATCCAGAGATTGCCGTCGCGGTCCTCCTGGATCACGTTGACCGTGTCGCCGGCCAGGCCGTCCTTCGTCGTGAAATAGGTGAACGCGCCGTCACGCAGCCGGGCGAGCCCCGCGCCGTCGGTGCCCACCCACACGTCCCCCCGACTGTCCACGAACACCGCCAGGACGATTTCGGCCGTCAGGCCTTCCTTCTTGCCGTACGCCGTGACCGTCCCGTGCCGGAGGCGGTTCAACCCGCCGCCGTCGGTTCCGATCCAGAGGCCTCCATCATGGTCGTCGACGATCGACCAAATGCGATCGTTCGTGAGGCCGTCCCTGGTCGTGTAGGCGGTGATCTTGCCGTTCTTCAGCCGGTTCAGGCCCCCGCCGCCGGTTCCGATCCAGATCGCGCCTTCCCCGTCCTCGCAGATCGCCAGCACGCGATTGTTGGTCAACCCGTCCGCCGTCGTGAAGCTCGTGGCCTGGCCGTCCTTGAAGCGGTGAAGGCCGCCCCAGGTCCCGACCCAGAAGTTGCCGGCCCGGTCCTCGTAGAGGGCCTGCGCATTGCTGTTTTTCAGGCCGGGCGTGTTGCCCTTGTCGAAGACGGTGAACTGGACGCCGTCGAAGCGCACCAGACCGCGCTCGGTGCCAAGCCAGATGTAGCCGTCGCGCGTCTGGAGGATCGCCTGGATCGAGTTCTGCGGCAGGCCCGCGTCGGTCTTCCACACCTGATGCGCGTACTGCGTGATCGCCTTGCGCGGGTCGAGGCCTCGGCACGGGGCGCGCCCGAGGAAGGTGAGCGCAGCGCAGGCCGCCAGCCGGCCCAGGGCGCCCGGGCCGACTCGCCCGGTGCGAAGACGAATCATGCTCAAGTCTAGCAGGCGCGCGCGCCCCCTCGGCTCAGCCGGCGCGGACCTGGCTCAAGTACCAGGGAATGACGACGAACATCTGAATGGCGTCGAAGACGCCGTGGGCCGCGATGCAGGGCAGCACGTTGCGGTACCGCGCGAAGGTGACCGAGAGCACCGTCGAGATCACGAGGATTCCGACCAGCATCAGGGGCTGGCCGTAGGCGCCGTGAGCGGCCGTGAACATGAGCGTCGCCGCGACCGCGCCCACGCGCGTCTGGAGGAAGGAACGGAAGAACAGTTCCTCGACGACCATGGCCGATGCCACGATCAGGAGCTTCACCGCCAGGGGCCGGGACACGAGCCACACGATCGTCGGAGAGATTGCTCCCCCGCCCGTGTCGCCGCGAAGCCGATGGGCGACGACGTACCAGACTCCGATGAGGACCATCGCGGTCACGATCGTGAACAGCCACCCGGCGACCCCGATCGCCGCTCCGCGGGCGAGGTCCGCGGCCGGGCGTTCGCTCTTCAACTTGAGAAATTCGGCGATCGAGTGACGGCCGGAGAGCGCGTAGTAGCACGCGAGGAAGAAGAGGAGCATCGCGTGGACGGCGAAGACCGACACGAGCGAGAGCTCCTTGGTCTCCGGCTGTGCCCCCGCGAGGCCGCCCGCGAAGGGGATCGCCACCGCCAGAAGCAGCACCCCGGCGAGCAGCCCCATGGCGACCGCCCGGCGCCCGGGCTCCTCGAACCCGTCCTCCTCGAACACCGCCCGCGAGCGCGCCTGGGAAAAAGACAACAGCATGCCCAGACTGCCCGCCACGACGAGCAGGACGAACGTCACGGAGCTCATGGTGTCATCCGGGGCAAGCGGCGCAGATTAACTCAGGTGCCTGAAGGCGACAAGATGGCGCTCAGATTACCGCAATGCGAATCGGCTAGGATGTTGCCGCGATGGCGGGCAGCCCTCTTCCTCTCGAGATCCGAAGCCTCTCCAAGTCCTTCGGAGAGCGCCGGGCCCTCGACGGGGTCTCGCTCGACCTCGCCCCGGGCGAGATCCTCGGCCTGCTCGGCCCCAATGGCGCCGGCAAGACGACGCTCGTCCGCAGCGTTGCCGGCCGCGTCGTGCCGGACGCCGGCACCCTGCGCGTCCTCGGCTTCGATGCGGACGACGACCGCGCCCGCGCCGTCCGCGGCTGGGTCCCTCAGGAGATCGCCCTCTACGCCCTCCTCTCGCCGCGCGAGAACCTGTGGACGTTCGGGCGTTACCAGGGCCTCTCCGGCGGCGCCCTCGAAGCCGGCATTCGGGCGAGCCTCGGTTGGATCGACCTCGCCGACCGCGAGAACGAAAAGACCGACAGGCTCTCTGGCGGCATGAAGCGCCGGCTGAACATCGCGGCCGGGACGATCCATGGGCCGAAGGTGCTCCTGCTCGACGAGCCGACCGTGGGCGTGGACCCGCAGTCACGCGAGCGTATCTACGCGATGATCGGCGAGCTCAAGGGGCGGGGGGTGTCGCTCGTCTACACGACGCACTACATGGAAGAAGCGGAGCGGCTCTGCGATCGCATCGCCATCATCGACCACGGCAAGATCATC
>DATMNJ010000212.1:0-13358 GCA_035569175.1 Thermoanaerobaculia bacterium
CCTGGGGCGCCCCACCCGCCGGGCCTACAGCGGCCTGCTCCGGGCGCGCCACCCGACCCTCTGCGTCCCTCGAGACTTCGACCTCTCGCCCTACTTCGAGATCGTGAAGTTCAACGCGCGCGACGTCGCCGCCTTCGACTACCGGCGGCTCGAGTGGGAAGGCGAACGGCGCTGACGACGCGCTCCCGGAGTCGGCCCCGGACGGGCCGCGGCGAGCGGAATAGAATGCGAGCCGCTCATGAAGACCGGTGAACCGCCCGCTCGCAGCCGGATGGCCCCTCTCGTCCTGGACCTCATCCGCCCGTACCGCGGCTGGCTCACGATCATCTTTCTCGCCATGCTGGTCGAGACCGCGATGAGCCTCGCCGGGCCCTGGCCGCTCAAGATCGTCATCGACAACGTGGTCGGGCACCATCCCATGCCGCACTGGATCGTGCGCCTGCTCGGCCCCGGGATCGCCGACCACAAGATGGGGCTCGCCGCGGCGGCCGCCGTGGGGCTCGTGCTCGTCGCGGTGCTCGAATCTCTCGCGAGCTACGTCGACAACTACTACACCGAGAGCGTCGGCCAGTACGTGGCCAACGACCTCCGCATGCGGATGTACCACCACCTCGACCGCCTCTCGCTCGGGTACTACGACAAGCAGCAGACCGGAAACCTGCTGTCGACGATCACGACGGACATCACGACGATCCAGAACTTCGCGTCCGGAGCCACCCTCGGGATCCTGGTCGACCTCCTGACCATCGTCGGCATGCTCGGATTGATGTTCTGGCTCAACTTCGACTTCGCCCTCATCGCCGTCGGCGTCACGCCGTTCCTGCTGCTTTTCGTCATGCGGTTCAAGAAAGCGGTCAAGAAGGCGACCCATGAGGTCCGGCGCCGCCAGAGCGACATCGTCGCCGTCGTGCAGGAGGGGCTCGAGTCGATGCGGGTCGTCAAGGCCTACGGGCGCGAGCAGCTCGAGGAGGAGCACCTGAAGGACGCCAGCCAGGCCGCCGTCGACGCCGCGCTGAAGGCCCGAAAGATCAAGTCGGTTCTGTCGCCCGTCGTCACCGTGGTCGTGTCCTTCTGCACGGCGTTCGTCCTCTACCGTGGCGCATCCCTCATCCTGCGAGAGGCTATGACCATCGGCGCGCTCACCGTTTTCCTCTCGTACCTCAACAAGTTTTTCAAGCCGGTGCAGGACCTCGCCAAGATGACCAACAGCATCGCGCAGGCGGCCGTCGGGGTCGAGCGGGTCCAGACGATCCTCGCGGCGGACGAGATGATTCTGGAACGCCCCGACGCGCGCGAGCCCGGAACCGTGAAGGGTGAAATCACCTTCGACAAGGTCGCCTTCGCCTACAAGGCCGACTCCCCGGTCCTCAAGGAGATCAGCTTCACGATCAAGCCGGGCCAGCTCGTCGGCTTCGTCGGAGCGACGGGAGGCGGGAAATCCACCGTCGCGAGCCTGATCCCGCGGTTCTACGACGCCACGGAGGGCCGTGTCCTCATCGACGGCGTGGACGTGCGCGACTACAAGCTCAAGCCCCTCCGGAACCAGATCGGCTGCGTCCTCCAGGACACGGTTCTCTTCGCCGGAACGATTGCGGACAACATCGCCTATGGGCGGCCCGGAGCGACGCGGGAAGAGGTCGTGGCGGCGGCCAAGCTCGCCAACGCCGACGAGTTCATCGCGAAGATGTCGAAGGGCTACGACAGCGCAGTCGGAGAGCGCGGGATGACCCTCTCCGGAGGTCAGCGGCAGCGTCTCGGCATCGCCCGCGCGATCATCCGCAACTCGCCCATCCTCATCCTCGACGAGCCCACGGCGGCCCTCGACACCGAGTCCGAAAAGATCGTCATGGAGGCCCTCGAGCGGCTGATGAAGGGACGCACTGCCATCGCGATCGCCCATCGCCTGTCCACGATCAAGGATGCCGACAAGATCATCGTCTTCAAGGACGGCGTGGTCCACGAGCAGGGCACGCACGACGAACTGCTCGAGCTCGGCGGGGTCTACGCCGAGCTTTACCACGTCCAGTTCCCGTCGGCGCCCGCGACGCCGCCCGCCGCGGCACCTCAAAGCTGACAAAGGAGCCTCCATGTCGTCTCGCTCTCTCATCGTGCTTCCCGACGACGCCGCGACGCCGATCCTCGAGGCCATCCAGGGGTCCGGGTCGTCGCTCCGGGTCAAGATGTTCGTCTTCTCGGACCCGGCCCTCCTCGCCGCGGTCTGCGACGCCCAGCGCCGCGGCGTGAAGGTGAAGGTCATGCTCAATCCCGAACGGCGCAGCGGCGAAGAGGACAACGAAGCGACGCGCAAGACGCTCGTCGCGGCCGGCGTCGAGGTGAAGGACAGCAACCCCGCCGTCGACCTGACGCACGAGAAATCGATGGTCGTGGACGACGCGGTGGCCTTCGTCAAGTCCCTCAACTGGGCGACGAAGAACCTGACGGAGACCCGCGACTATGCCGTCGTGACGAGCCACAAGCACGAGGTCGAAGAGATCGTCGCGTGTTTCGAGGCCGACTGGGGGCGCAAGGCGTTCGAGCCGGGCGGGAAGACCCGCCTGATCTGGTGCCCGATCAACGGGCGGGACCGGATCGCGCAGTTCATCGACGAGGTGAAGCACACGCTCTTCGTGCAGAACGAGCGCTACCAGGACGCCGTCATCCTCGAGCGCCTGGTGCGAGCGGCGCGCCGCGGCGTCAAGATCCACGTCCTCGCCCGACCTCCGCATTCCCTGAAAAAGGAAAAGCTGGTCGAAGGCGTCGGCGGTCTGCGGATCCTCGACGACGTCGGCATCAAGATCCACAAGCTGAAGGGCATGAAGCTCCACGGCAAGATGCTCCTGGCCGACGGCGTCGCCGCGATCGTGGGCTCGATCAATCTGGCTCCCGGCAGCTTCGACAGCCGGCGCGAACTGGCCATAGAGGTTCGCGACAGCGACGTCGTCGAGCGCCTGCACAAGATCGCCAAGCACGACTGGAAGCACTCGCAGCCGATGGACCTCACCGACGAGGGGCTCGTGGCCGACCTCGAGGACCGGGACGAGGGCGCCGCCGAGACGCTCGCGCTCGAGACCGACGAAGAGAAGAAGAAAAAGAAGAAAAAGTAGAGAACTGCTGCGCCGGGGTCTTACGGACCGACGGAGCGGCCACCCGACAGGATCCCGTTGACCGCCTCGACGCGCTTCTCGAGGACCCGGCGGATCTTCCCGACTTCGGCATCGGTCGCGGCGAAGCGAACGCTGTCGCCGAGAAACTCGAAACGCATGACCACGTCGCGGTCCTCGGGCACGAGACCGAGCAGGCCCGCCCGGTACGCGCGCATCCACTCCGGCGAGGGCTCGCCCTCCAGGCGGATGCGGAAGTACACCTTGCCGTCGGCCCCCGGCGCTTCGCGCAGCGGCTGATCCTGGGAGACCCACACCCGGTGCGTGGCGGGAGCCTCGCCCGGACGGCGGCGCATCGGGCGGCGGTGCTGGGGGCGTCTCATTGGCGGGGGGATTCTGTCATGGTTCGGCGGGCCACTGCCAGAGCCCCGCGCCGCGGGCGGGCCCTCACGGGGCGAAGCTCCCGGCGCTGACGATCGTGAAGGCGTCCGGCCGGACGCGGCGCGCGAAGGCCGCGTCGGCCTGCTCCTTCGTGACGGCGGCGACCCTCGCCGGGAACTCGTCGAGGTAGGCGACCCCGAACCCGTAGTAAATCGCGGCGTCGAGCGCCGAGGCGATCCCTCCGTTGGAGCCGAGGTCCACCTTGAAGCGGCCGATCCGCGAGCTCTTCTCCTCGGCCAGCTCCTTCTCCGTCAGACCGCCCGCGACGAACTTCCGGATCTCGTCCTGGGTGGCGGCGAGCGCGGCGTCGCGGCTCTCGGGCTTGACGGTCAGGCTTGCGACGAAGGGGCCCGCCACGTGCGTGGCGGAGAAGCTCGAATGGATCCCGTACGTCAACCCCTCGGTGTCGCGCACCCGCACGCCGAGGCGCGAGGTCAACGAGGACTGACCGAGGGCGGCATTGGCGAGCGAGCACGGGAGAAAGTCCGGGTCGGTCCGCACCAGGTCCGAGGGCAGCGCGAGGACGACGTCCGCGTTGGCCTTCTCGGGCACCTGGACCGTCTCCGATCCGGGGCTCGCCGGAGGGACGGCCGGGGCGGGAATCGCCGGCGTTGGCCCCGGCTTCCAGGACCCGAGGCCCGTTTCGAGCCGGTCGAGAACATGGTCGGCCTCTACGTCGCCCACCACGACGATCGCGAGCGACGCCGCACCGTACCGCTCGGCATAGAACGCCTCGAGCGCGTCCCGGTCGAGGGCCTCGACCAGGGCGATCCGCTCGGGGCCCGTCAGCCGGTGCAGCGGGTGGGCCAGGGGATAGATGCGGCGCAGGGCCGCTTCGAAGGCGCGGATCGAGGTCTGCTCCTGCTGCTGACGGATCGACCCGACCAGGCGCTTCTTCTCCTTCTCGAGCTCCTCCGCCGGGAACACGGGCGCACGCAGAACCTCGACGAGCGCGTCGAGCAGAAGGTCGGTGTCCCGCGAGAGCGCTCCGCCGGACACGTCCACGCCGACCGGGTCGCCGGCGTCGGAGGAAAACGACAGGCTTGCGGCGCGGCGCTCGAGATCCTCGGCCAGCTGCAGCTTGGTGCGGCGCGCCGTGCCCTTCATCAGCTCGCCGGCGACCATCGAGGCGAGCAGCCGCCGGTCCGCGGGAGCGTAAAGCCGGCCGGCCTGGAACGAGCCCGAGAGCGCGATCGTCGGATTGAAACGGTTCTCGAGGACGAAGAGCCTTGCGCCATTGCCGAGCGTGCGCTGACGCACCGCCTCGGTGAAGGGCAACCGGCGCGGGGCCGCGGCGCCTGCGGTCATGGCGCGCCGTCCTCGGTGTCGTCCGCGCCCGCGGCGGACCCGCCGCCCGAGGCGTCCTTCGGAATGTAGAGCCCCACCGTCAGGGCGTCGTCGTGGAGGAACCCGAGCACCACCCGCTGGACGTCGGCCGGGGTGACGCGGTGGATCGCGGCCGGATAGTCGGCGTACCATTGCCAGTCCGCGACGGCGATCGCTTCGGAGAGCGACGCGGCGATCTGGTCCGTCGAGTCGCGGTCGAAAATGACCTCGGCCTCGATTTGCGTGCGCGCCTTCTCGCACTCGGCCTCGGTCACCGACTCGCTCGCCACGCGGGCGATTTCCAGGCGGATCACCTTTTCGACCTCGGACGGTTCGACGCCGGGCCGCACGGGCGCGAAGACCGAAAAGAGGGCGGGGTCCCGCAGCTGCCACGGCACGACGGTCACCGAGAGGGCGAGGCTCTTCTCGACGAGCGCCTGGTGGAGGCGGGACGTGATTCCGCCGCCGAGGATGTTGCCGAGGACGGCCAGCGCCGGCGTGTCGGCATGCCGCGCCTCGACGGTGCGCCAGGAGAGGCCGCACCACGCGGACTCGCCGGCGCGCCGCACGACGAAACGCCGCTCGCCCTCCTGGGGCGGCTCGACGGTGTAGACCTCCGGAATCGGCCGCGCCGACGGCGGGATCGCCCCGAAGTGCCTCTCGATCGCCCCGAGCGCGTCGGCCTCCTCGAAGTCGCCGATGAGCATCGCGGTCGCGTTGTTCGGGTGGTAGAACGTGTCGTAAAACTCGCGCAGCCGCGCGGTCGCCATGCCCTCGATGTCGCTGCGCCAGCCGATCGTCGGATGGTGGTACGGATGCTCCCGGAAGGCCGTCGCGAAGGTCTGCTTGTAGAGCACCTGGAAGGGCGAGTTCTCGCCGCGCTCGAATTCGTTGCGAACGACCGTCATCTCCGGAATGCGGTCCTCGTCGCGCAGCAGGGCCCGCCGCATGCGCGAGGCCTCGATCGCGTAGGCCGTCTCGAGCGCGTCGGACGGGACCGTCTCGTAGTAGTTGGTACGATCGAACCAGGTCGTCGCGTTGAAGCGCGCGCCGATCGCCTCGAGCACGGCGGCGACGGCCGTGCCCTTCGCACGGTCGAACTCGGGCGTCCCCTTGAACATCAGGTGCTCGAGCAGGTGGGTCGCGCCCGTGTGGCCCACGGCCTCGTTGCGGCTGCCGACGTGGTACACGATCGCGAAGGTGGCCACCGGCGCCACGCGGTTCTGCAGCAGCAGGAGACGCAGGCCGTTTGCCTTCAACCGGAACTCCCGGAAGCCGGACTTTTCGGCGAGCAGCTCGAAGGAGCCGGGCGCCACCCTACCTTCCGCCCGCCACGTCCTCGGCGCCGTCGACGCCGATCACGTTGCCGCTGATCCAGGAGCCGCCCTCGCCGCAGAGGGCCACGAGCGCCTTGGCGACGTCCGCCGGCACCGTGAGGCGGCCGGCCGGGTGCATCGCGGAGACCCGCTCGATCATCCCCTCGTTGCCCGGGATCTTGCGCAGGGCCGGCGTGTCGGTGACCCCGGCGCGCAGAGCGTTGACGGCGACGCGGTGGGGCGCGAGCTCCACGGAGAGCTGCCGGACGTAGGACTCGAGGGCGGACTTGGCCGCCGAAACGGCGCCGTAGGCCGGCCAGACGATGTGGTCGCCTGCCGACGTCATCGCGAAAATGCGCGACCCGGGCGCGAGGAGGCCCCCGAAGAAGAGGTCCTGCGTCCAGTAGACCAGCGAGTTCGCCATGACGTCGAGCGTCATCTCGATCTGCGGCTTGGCGATGGCGTTCTCGCGCGGCTGGGCGAAGAACGGCTTGAGCGTCCCGAAGGCCAGCGAGTGGAGGAGCACCGAGACGCGGGCCTCGGGCGGCTCGGAGCCGCAGGTTCTCTGGATCGCGGCCACGACGTCGGCGCGCTTCTCGTCGTCGGCGGCGTTGACGTTGAAGAACTCGGCCCGGCGGCCGGTGGCCCGGATCTCCGCCACGATCCGGTCCGCGTTCGGCTGCGTGGACTTGCGGTCGAGGTGGACGCCGAAGACGTTCCAGCCCGAACGCGCGAGCTCGAGCGAACACGCCTCCCCGAATCCGGAGGAGGCGCCCAGGACGAGGGCCCAACGGGAGCGCGTGTCGGCCGTCAAAGCGGCGGGAATCTTAGCACCGCCGAGGGTACACTCCGAAGCCGACGATGGACGGGGCGCGGGAGAGGTCGGGCGGAGAACGGACCCTGCTCGCAGCCCTGCTGCTGCTGGCGGCGGTGGCCTGCTTCGAGCCGCGCGGCTCGGGCCTCGCCGAGCCCGACGAGACGCGCTACGCTGAGATCTCGAGGGAAATGCTGGCGGCCGGAGACTTCGTCGTCCCGCGCTTGAACGGACTGCCGTACTTCGAGAAGCCTCCCCTTCTCTATTGGGCCAACGCCACGGCCTTCCGCGTCTTCGGCGAGAGCCCGTGGGCGGCGCGCCTGCCGACGCGCGTGGCCGGCCTCGGCACGGCCCTCCTCCTCGTGCTCGCCGTCGCCTCGCGGCGCGGCCGGCGCGAGGGTCTTGCCGCCGGCATCGTGCTGCTCGCGTGCCCCATCGGATTCCTCATGGCCCGCACGAACCTGACGGACGGGATGCTGGCGTTCTTCTTCACGGCGACGCTGTTCGCGGGTCGCGCGGCGATCGAACGCCGGATGGAAGGCCGGCCGTGGCTCGCCCTCGCGGCGCTGACCGGCGCGGCGGCCTCCGGAGCCTTCCTGACCAAGGGGCTCGTCGCGCTCGCGCTGCCCGGCTTGATCCTGCTGATCTGGTGCGCCGCGACGGGGCGGTTGGCGGGACTCGCGGCGCTCACCGCCGCATCGCCCGCGCCCGTCGTGTTCCTCGCGCTCGCGGCGCCGTGGTTCGCGCTGGTCGAGCATCTCCATCCCGGATTCCTGCAGTTCTTCTTCATCCACGAGCACTTCCAGCGTTTCGCGACCGGCGCGGCGAAGCGGCACGGGCCGGTCTACTACTTCGTGCCGGTCTTCGCGGCCGGATTCCTGCCGGGCCTGGCGTTCTTCTTCGCCGGCGCCCGCCGCGCGTGCCGCCGCGCGGACGACGGGTTCTTCTTTTTCGTCTGGTTCGCCCTCGTGTTCGGTTTCTTCTCGCTGTCCCAGAGCAAGCTGCCTCCGTACATCTTTCCGGCGATCCCGGCGGCCGCGGCGCTGGCAGCCCGCGGCATCGGCGGAACACGGCGGCCCTGGATCGTCCAGGCTCTTCTCGCGACGGCGCTCGCGGCCGCGCTCGTGTCCCACCCGGTCACGCGAACTTTCCTCGTGGACGCGCACCTGCAGGGGTTCATCGCTCCCGCGCTCGCGATCCTGGTCATCGCGTCGTGGGGCGCGGTCCTCGCCGCGGGCAGTTCCGCGTCCCTCGCGCTGGCGAGCCTCGCGATGGGATGGGCCGCCCTTCTCGGAAGCGTCGTCGTGGGATGGCCGCGCGTGCCGCAGGCGCGCCTCGGAACGGAGCTCGCCGCCGCGGCTCGGGCGGCCGGGGCGCCGGAGCGCATCCCGCTCGTCGGATACAAGGACTACGTCAACGGTGTTTCGTGGGAGCTGAAGACGCCGATCCCGGTCGCGTCCTACCGGGGGGAGCTCGAGCCCGACTTCGAAACGAACCCGGCGACCCGCGAAGCCCTCTTCTGGCCTGCCGACCGGTTCTGGTCTCTCTGGAAGAGCGACCACCCCGTCCTCGCCCTCGTGCGCCTCCAGGACCTCGTCGAGCTCATGACCGCCGCTCCGCCCGCGCGCGTCGTGCGGTGGTCGGGGAGACACGCGATCGTGGCGAACTTTCCGGAGGCTCAGTAGCCCTCCACTCCGGAGGGGTTGCCCGCGCGCCGCACGGCGGCGATCGTTCGCGGCGTGAGAAGTCTCCCGACCGAAGGGAGGGAGGAGGCTCACGCCGCGGGAGCCGGAGCGAGCGAGGGATCAGGCGGGCGGTCGAGCCCCTTTGGGCGAGCCGCCCTCCGGTGCGCCCTGCAGGGCGCAGATCCCGAGCGAGCGACGGCGGTTACGGAATGTATCCCTTGATCGTTCTTGCCGTCACACCCGGCTTCGCCACCGACACGGCGACCGTGCGGTATTCGCCATCGGGTTTCTGCGAGTCGGTCCGGAAGGCCAGGATGTACTGCGAGCGGAGCTCCTCCTCGATGCGCTTGGTCACGTCACCGATCTTGGCGGCGCTGCTGATGTGGAACACCTCGCCGCCCGACTCGTGCGCGATCTCGTTGACCTCCTTGCGGATCCCGAAGTCGATGACCGAGATCCCGACGCCGATGAAGTAGATCGGGGCGCCGCCGGACCTCGCGTATCGCAGCAGCGTCGGGAAGTCCACGTGCGAGTGGTTGTCCGCGCCGTCCGTCACGACGATCAGCGCCTTTCGGCCCTGGAGGGTGCGGAACTGGTAGAGACCGAGGACGATCGAGTCGTACAGGGCCGTCGCTCCGCGCGCCGACGTCTCTCGCGACGCGCGCTGGAGCGCGGCGGAGTCGCCCGTGAGCTCCTGGATCATGTGGGGCTGCTCGCGGAACTCGATGACGAAGCCCTTGTCCTTGTCTCGGATGAGGCCCCGAAAGAGCTCCGATGAGGCGTCGTGAACGAAGGGCATGGATTTTTCCATCGAGCCGGAGCCGTCCACCACGAGCCCGATCGTGAGCGGGAGCTTCTCCGCGATCTCGAAGCCCGTCACCTTCTGCGCGCGCCCGTCCTCCTGGACCGAGAAGTCCGTCTCGGCCAGACCCTTCACGAACCGGTTGTCCTTGTCGAGTGCGGAAATGTGGAGCTGCACGATGTCCACGCGCACGCTCTCGATCGTCGTGTTCGGGCCCTTGAGGAACCGGATGTCGTTGGCTTCCTTTCCATCTTCGGCGATCGCCGTCGCGCGCAGGTACTCGGCCTTCGAGTACTCCCCGAACGGAATCGAGACGTCGTACGGTCCCGAGTTCGTCCAGGTCTTCAGCTTCTTGTCGCCGAGGAAGAGCTCCACCTGTCGGGCGACACCCCCTCCGATCGATTGGACCGCGACCTTGACGCGCACCGCGCCTCCGGGAGCGTCCGCCGTCGGCAGGATCTTGACGGCCAGCCGCGCCGAGCCCTGGTTGATGGACCACGCATCCTCGTCGATCACGCGCCCGTTCGAGTCGTACCCGACGGCGCGCACGGTCTGCTTGCGCGGCACCTCGCCGAGGTCGATTTCGACGGAGTAGGGCGGCCGCGTGCGGCGCACGATCAGCTTGTCTTCGAGATAGAACTCCACGCGCGTGATCGGGGGGGACACGTCCGCCTCGAGGCGGAGCAGGCCGATGGGCGTCTCGCGGGCGGGAGGCAGGATCTTGAGCTTCGACTCTCCGGGCGTCGCGGCCTCCGCGGCCTCGTCGGCGAGTACGATGGCCTCGGCCGCCGGCATCGTCGAGGCCTCCGCCGGCGCCATCTCCGGCGAGAATTTCGCGCCCACCTCCGGCACGGCGAGCTCGATCGTGGACTCACCGAGGTCCCGGCCGCCGGGTGCCGTGAGAACGAGCTTCAGCTTGTAGGTCCCCGGCTCGATGGACCGCAGGAAGGCATACGCGAAGGTCGTCCGGTCGCCGACCTCGCCCGACACCGGGTACCGGAACGCCTGCACCACGTCGTCGCCCTTGAGGAAGCTGCCCTGCAGCTCGCCCAAAAAGCTCTTCAGCCCTCGCTTGGCAGCCGCCATCGACAGCTCCGGGGCGCGCAGGCGGACCCGAAGGACGGTCTTCAGCCCGACCATGCCGAGGTACTCGGCCGTGACGTAGAGGGGGAACTTCCCCGCCGCGGTCGAGATCTCGGTCTCGCGGGCCTGGGCGAGCAGGGGGGAGGCCGGAGACGCCGCCGCCAGGACCGCGACCAGGGCGGCCAGGACCGACGGGAGGGCGCGGGACTTCATGCTCAACGAACGAACCTTCGAAGGGTCGGCGGGAATTCCCGGCGGGTGATCCGGCCGCCGCTAGGAGGCCAGAGCCTCCCGCGCCGGCCCCGCCTCCAACAGGCCGCCGAAGAAGACGAGGACGGCATCCCGAAAGTCCGCCGGCGTGGCGAGCTCCGAGATCCGGACCCTCAGCTCCCGCCCGTGCGGCAGGCCGCTGGTGTACCAGCCGGTCATCGTGCGCAGCTTGTGCAGGGCCTCCCTGGGATCGTGGGCCGTCGCCTCGATCGCGGAGAAGTGGGCCAGCATGAGATCCCGCCGCTCCTCGAGCGTCGCCTCCCGCGCCGGCCTGTCGGCGAGGCGGTCGGCGATCTGCCGGAAGATCCAGGGGTTCTTCATGGTGGCGCGCCCGATCATGACGGCGTCGCAGCCCGTCTCGGCGAACAGCGCGAGCGCGTCCTCGGGCGCCGCGACGTCGCCGTTGCCGACGACCGGGATCGCGAGGTGGCGCTTCAACTCCGCGATGCGCCGGCGGTCCGCCTGCCCGGAGTACATCTGCCGCGCGGTCCGGGCGTGCATCGCCACGGCGGCGACCCCTTCGTCCTCGCACATTTTTCCGAGGTCGAGAAAGTTCATGCGATGGTCGTCCAGGCCCAGGCGGAACTTCACCGTCAGCGGGATCGACAGCCGCGTCTTCACCGAACGCACGATCGCTCGGGCCAGCGGCAGGTCGCCCATCAGCGCCGCACCGGCGCAGCCCTTGAGGACCTTGTTCGCGGGGCAGCCCATGTTGATGTCGCAGACGTCGGGACGCAGCTCCTCGACGATGTCGGCCGCCGCAGCCATGCGCTCCACGTCCGAGCCGTAGATCTGGATCGAGAGGGGCCTTTCCTCGTCCGAAAACACGAGCTTGCGGATCTGGCGCGCGTTGCCCCGCGTGATCGCCTCGGAGGAGATGAACTCCATCGTGACGAGGCCGACCCCTCCGATGCGCCGCAGCATCAGTCGGTACACGTGGTCCGTGATGCCCGCCATCGGGGCGAGCACCAGAGGGGGATCGAGGCGGACCGGGCCGAACTGGACCATGGAACCCGATATCTTAATGTGTAACCCCCGGATCGGGAGGGTGCGCCGGCCCCCCAAGGCTTGGTAGGATTGCGGGGGTTTCGTTTTCTGGAGGTTGCTCATGTCATCGAACGCGGCGACGATGGCCGACGGGTCCGAGGCCTGGATTCACAACAAGCGATTTGACCTGCTCTTCCTGACCCTGTCGGGGGCGCTCGTGTTCTTCCCGTACCTGTCTTACGGGCTCCTCCAGCGCCTCGGCGTCTCGGAAGGGACGTCCAGCCTGATCGTCGGCCTGTCCGTCACCGTTCTCGTGGGCGGCCCCCACATGTACTCGACGTACCTGCGGACGGCGCTCGAGCCCCGCTTCCGGGCGCGTTACGGCCTGCTTGCATACTTTCCCCTCGTCGTCATCCCGACCCTCGTCGTGCTCGGCGCGGTCTACAACTTCCTGCTCCTGCTGACCGCCTTCTTCCTCTGGGCGTCGCTGCACGTGACCCACCAGGCGCAATACATCTCGGAGACATACCGCATGCGCGCCGGGGCCCCCGTCCGGGCGCTCGACCGCTGGCTCGACGGCGGCGTGATCCTCGGCGCGCTGTACATGATGGCCATGTACAAGTTCGTCGCGGGCAACTTCGCCCTCGGCGACAGCGTGCTCCTCTTCCCCGAGTTCCTGAAGCACCGCTGGGTCGCCGTCGGGTTCACGGCCGGCTACGCGGCGTTCTTCCTCTTCTACGTCACCCGGGTCTACGGCGAGATCCGCCGCGGCGAATCGTCCTGGCCGCGCCTGCTGTTCATGACGATGACGGTCGCGATGTCGTTCGTCGTGCCGCTCTTCGACAACCTCGATGTCTCGTTCCAGGGGTTCAACACGTGGCACTCCCTCCAGTACCTCGCCCTGACCTGGTTCATTCTGGGCCGGCAGGCCGCGAGCGGGAAGATCACCAACCGCTTCGTGCAGAGCCTGGCGTCGGGCCAGTCGCCCGCGAGGTTCTACGGGGCGATGATCGTGGCCACGATGTCGGCCGCCGTCATCTACCTCTTCCTCTGGAAGGGCCTGAACTTCTCGCAGCTCAAGAGCTACTACTCGGTGACGCTGTCGTTCCTGCTGATCCACTACTTCTACGACCACATCCTGTTCCGGGATTTCGAGCCGCTCGAGCCCCTGCGCGCCCGCGAGCGCGTGGCGGCATAAACGTCGCCGTCGCTCGCTCGCTCCGGCTCCCACGATCGCCCCGGTGTGGCTGCAAGAGAATCTCCCTCTCCACCCGTGAGGGGGGGAGAGGGTTGGGGTGAGGGGGGCGGCCGGACCCTCTAGTTCTTAGGCATGCCGATGCCCCAGTAGTTCTGCTCGAAGAAGGGGCCGTAGTCCTTCTTCGTCATGAACTGCAGGAGACCCTGGACCGTCTTCGTCGAGCCGAACTTCCAGCGGAAGCTCTTCTGATATGACTTCATGAACGTGAAGAAGGCGTCGTCGCCGAGCTCGCGATGGAGCGCCGCAAGCAGATACGGCCCCTTGTCGTAGAGCAG